>CAUUXT010000203.1:0-2515 GCA_963549015.1 uncultured Streptococcus sp. | reverse complement strand
CATCATTACGTCCCAAGTCTACCAACATCCGATGTTCTGCTGTTTCCTTCTCATCAGAAAGCAGGTCTGTCGCCAAGACCTTGTCCTCTTCATCTGTAGCTCCTCTTGGTCTTGTACCCGCAATCGGATTGGTTGTCACGATGCCATTTTTGACAGAAACCAAACTTTCAGGACTAGCACCGATGATTTGATAATCCCCAAAGTCATAGAAATAGAGGTAATTAGATGGATTGGTCACGCGAAGATTTCTGTAGAAGTCAAATGGATTTCCAGTAACTTCTGCTGAAAAACGTTGACTGAGCACGCATTGGAACATATCACCATTACGAATCAAGCCACGAGCGGTTTCCACCATTTGCTCAAACTTCTGAGGAGCGATATGGGGTTTGAAGTCTAACGGAGATAGATCCAAGTCTTCAAATTCATTTGAAGCAGGAATGCGTAATTCCTCCAGCACTTGCTTCAAGGCTTCTTCCAAGGCCTCTTGACTACGCTCACTATAGAGAGCATCCTCGATGACATGGATTTTTTCCTTCTTGTGGTCAAAGACCATATAGCTCTCATAGACAAAGAAATGCATGTCTGGAGTCCCAATGGTATCTTGAGGGATTTGTCCAATTTCTTCATATAGAGAAATCATATCGTAACCCACAAAGCCAATGGCTCCCCCACCAAAAGGGAGGTCTGAATGGTGCTGGCTCTTATAAGTCACTTCAAAAAGGAAATCCAAGGGATCCCGATCAATCACTTGACCATTTTGATAAAGGACTCCATTTTCAAACTTAATCTCAAAAACTGGATTATAGGCTAGGATAGAAAAACGAGCGGTTTCCTTGTCTCTCGGAATACTTTCTAGGATCACCTTGTGTTGCCCCTTTAGGCGCATGTAAGCCAAGATTGGTGATAAGACATCTCCATGAATGATTCGTTCCATTGTAATTTCCCTTTCAGTTCTACTTCTAGTCCGTGGCGACTGTATAAAAAATCCCCACGCAAAATAACTTGCGTGAGGACGAAATTCGCGGTGCCACCTCAATTATAGGATTTCTCCTATCTCTCATTCCTGTCTCAGAACCTTCTTGTAACAGGCTGTGCGATAAAGGGCACTCCCTTGAGAATTATGTTTTCTTCTCTCGTTTCAGATGGACCCAACCTTACAGCTTTCTCTGCTTGTTTCCAGCAACCACAAGCTCTCTATGAAAGAAATAACTGTAATTTTTCCATCTCTTATTTTTTAGCTTCTAGGTAGTCTGCAATCGCAGCTACGTCCTTGTCTCCACGACCTGAGACATTGATGATGATGATCTCATCTTTACTTAGTTTTGGTGCACGTTTGACCGCTTCTGCGATGGCGTGCGAACTTTCGATCGCTGGGATAATCCCTTCAGTCTTGCTGAGAAGGAGGAGGGCTTGAACCGCTTCTTCATCTGTCGCTGCCACATATTCTACGCGACCTGAGTCTTTGAAGTAGGCGTGTTCTGGGCCAACACCTGGATAGTCCAAACCAGCTGAGATAGAGTAAACTGGAGCCAACTCTCCGTCTTCCTTAAAGACTGCATAGGTCTTCATTCCGTCGACAATTCCGATACTACCTTTTGTCATAGTAGCTGCGTGCTTATCTGTATCAAGTCCGTGACCAGCAGCTTCAACCCCAACCAATTTGACTTCTTCATCAGCTACATACTGAGAAAAAGCACCAATGGCATTGGAACCACCACCTACACAGGCAATAACGTAGTCTGGCAAGCGTCCTTCTTTTTCCAAGATTTGACGACGAGATTCTTCACTGATGACCTTTTGGAACTCGTGGACAATGGTTGGATAAGGGTGAGGACCTACAGCAGAACCCAGAACATAGAAAGCTTCAAGGTCATTCATCCATGCTCCAAAGGCTGCATCAACCGCATCCTTAAGAGTTCGTGTCCCCGTTTCAACTGCGTGAACAGTTGCTCCCATCATCTCCATACGGAAAACATTGAGACGTTGACGCTCCACATCTTCTGCCCCCATGTAGACATCACAAGCCATACCAAACTTAGCTGCAGCAGCTGCAGTCGCAACACCGTGCTGACCAGCTCCTGTCTCTGCGATCACTCGTTTTTTGCCCATACGTTTGGCAAGAAGAATTTGTCCTAAAACGTTATTGAGTTTGTGAGAACCAAGGTGGTTAAGATCTTCACGTTTAAGATAAATCTTAGCCCCACCCAGGTGATCTGTCAAACTTTCCGCAAAATAAAGTGGTGTTTCACGACCTGAGTAATCCTTCAAGTAATGACGAAATTCTGCCAAAAATTCTGGATCATCCTTGTACTTTTCAAATGTCACTTCCAACTCATCCAACAAAGCCTGAATCGGCTCCGGTACGAAACTACCACCAAATTGTCCAAAATAACCTTTAGTTGTCATAAATTTTTCCTCTTTCAGTATTGATTTCAAGATATGAAAAAAGCCCACACACAGAATCGACTTCCATGTGAGGGCGTTGGTAACGCGGTGCCACCTCAATTGTAATGGG
>CAUUXT010000202.1:0-2541 GCA_963549015.1 uncultured Streptococcus sp. | reverse complement strand
GCCCAACATTTGTTGGATGAGGCAAAATACAAGGCTAATGAAATTCTTCGTCAAGCGACAGATAATGCTAAGAAAGTGGCTGTTGAAACAGAAGAGTTGAAAAATAAAACGCGTGTCTTCCACCAACGTTTAAAATCAACAATTGAAAGTCAATTAAGCATTGTGAATTCTTCAGAATGGGAAGATATTCTTCGTCCAACAGCTACTTACTTGCAAACAAGCGATGAAGCTTTTAAAGAAGTTGTTCAATCAGCTCTAGGGGAAGTTGTTGAGACAGCAGAAGAAGATGAAATTGATCTGACACGTCAATTTTCTCCGGAAGAAATAGAAGAACTACAGCAACGCATTGAAGAAGCAAATCGTGAATTAGCAGAAACACAAGCATTTGAAACTTTAGACGAGTCTGTTTTGGGTTTGCATTTAACAAATGATGAGAACTCAACAGAATCAGTAGATATTTTATAAGAAAATGTAAAAACAAGATGCTAACAAAATATTCGCAGCGAGCAGGTGACGGTGAGAGACCTGTAATCCCTTTTGTTAGGATTATCATTTTACAAACTTAGATCTGAAAAACAGTAAGATTTAGCGCCTAACTCACGTTACGAGTAAGAGGGATAGGAATATTATTCTTGTCTAAATGAAGGTGGTACCACGAATTTTCGTCCTTTGGATGAATTTGTGGTTTTTTTATTTTAATATGTTACTAATATGAAAAAGGAGAACTTATGAAATTAAAGGAAACTCTTAATCTTGGAAAAACAACTTTTCCAATGCGTGCTGGTTTGCCGAATAAAGAACCTCTTTGGCAAAAAGAATGGGAAGATGCAAAATTGTATCAACGCCGTCAAGAATTGAATGAAGGAAAACCGCATTTCACACTTCATGATGGACCTCCATATGCCAATGGAAATATCCATGTTGGTCATGCTATGAATAAGATCTCAAAAGATATTATTGTGCGTTCAAAATCAATGTCTGGCTATTATGCACCTTACATTCCAGGGTGGGATACGCATGGTCTTCCAATCGAGCAAGTTCTAGCGAAGCAAGGTGTGAAACGAAAAGACATGGATTTGGCAGAATATTTAAAGCTTTGTCGTGATTATGCACTGAGTCAAGTGGATAAACAACGTGAAGATTTCAAACGCCTAGGTGTCTCAGGTGACTGGGAACATCCATATGTGACTTTGACTCCAGACTATGAAGCTGCTCAAATTCGCGTCTTCGGTGAGATGGCGAAAAAAGGCTACATCTATCGTGGTGCGAAGCCAGTTTACTGGTCTTGGTCATCTGAATCAGCCCTTGCTGAAGCAGAGATTGAATACCATGATTTGGTTTCAACTTCACTTTACTACGCTAACAAAGTCAAAGATGGAAAAGGCGTTCTAGATACAGATACTTACATTGTCGTATGGACAACAACTCCATTCACCGTCACAGCTTCTCGTGGGTTGACAGTGGGTGCAGATATTGATTATGTTTTGGTACAGCCAGCAGGTGAAACTCGCAAGTTTATTGTAGCGTCTGAATTGTTAAATAGCTTATCTGAGAAATTTGGCTGGATTGATGTTCAAGTGTTGGCTACTTACCGTGGTCAAGAGTTGAACCACATCGTGACGGAACACCCGTGGGATATTGAAGTAGAAGAACTTGTCATCCTTGGTGACCATGTTACAACAGATTCTGGTACTGGTATTGTCCATACAGCACCAGGCTTTGGTGAGGACGACTATAATGTCGGTGTTGCCAACGGCTTGGAAGTGTTTGTCACTGTTAACGAACGCGGTATCATGATGGAAAATGCTGGTCCTGACTTTGAAGGCCAATTCTATGACAAGGTTGTACCAACTGTTATTGAGAAACTTGGTGACTTGCTCCTTGCTCAAGAAGAAATCTCTCACTCTTACCCATTTGACTGGCGTACGAAAAAACCAATCATCTGGCGTGCCGTACCACAGTGGTTTGCATCTGTATCAAAATTCCGTCAAGAAATCTTGGATGAGATTGAAAAGGTTAAATTCCACTCAGAATGGGGAAAAGTGCGTCTTTACAACATGATTCGTGACCGTGGCGACTGGGTTATCTCTCGTCAACGTGCTTGGGGAGTGCCACTTCCAATCTTCTATGCAGAGGATGGGACACCGATTATGACAGAAGAAACGATTGAGCATGTAGCAGAACTTTTCGCTGTTCATGGTTCGATTGTTTGGTGGCAACGGGAAGCGAAAGACTTACTTCCAGAAGGATTTACTCATCCAGGATCACCGAATGGTATATTCACTAAAGAAACAGATATTATGGATGTGTGGTTTGATTCAGGTTCTTCCTGGAATGGCGTAGTTGTGAATCGCCCAGAATTGACTTATCCTGCTGACCTGTATCTTGAAGGGTCAGACCAATATCGTGGTTGGTTCAATTCTTCTCTGATTACTTCTGTTGCAAATCATGGTGTGGCTCCTTATAAACAAATTCTTTCACAAGGGTTTGCTTTGGACGGTAAAGGCGAGAAAATGTCGAAGTCTCTCGGCAACACGATTG
>CAUUXT010000201.1:0-2550 GCA_963549015.1 uncultured Streptococcus sp. | reverse complement strand
CTTGCTATTATTTGTGATACAGCAAATCGTCCTCGTATCGATGATAAACGCTATGAACAAGCTGCTTTCACCATCAAAATCGATCACCATCCAAATGATGATATCTATGGTGACCTATCTTGGGTGGATACAAGTTCAAGCAGTGCCAGTGAGATGATTACTCTATTTGCTCAAGAAAATCAGCTGGCTTTGTCTAGTGAAGCGGCACGACTTCTCTATGCAGGAATTGTCGGGGACACGGGCCGTTTTC
This sequence comes from uncultured Streptococcus sp., assembly GCA_963549015.1. Classification (GTDB taxonomy): domain Bacteria; phylum Bacillota; class Bacilli; order Lactobacillales; family Streptococcaceae; genus Streptococcus. The sequence goes on along the minus strand of CAUUXT010000201.1, from coordinate 2,300 downwards.
TCTACCCGTCAACTAGTGCTCGTACCTTTAGAATAGCTGCCCAGCTCCGAGAAGTTGATTTTGACTTTGCTGGATTGTCTCGTCAAATGGATACCATGAGCTTCAAGATTGCAAAACTTCAAGGCTATGTCTATGATCACTTAGAAGTTGATGAGAACGGAGCCGCACGCGTTCTGCTTACTCAAGAAATCTTGGGAAAATATATGGTTACGGATGCTGAAACGGCTGCGATTGTCGGAGCACCTGGTCGAATTGATACCGTTAAGGCTTGGGCCATCTTTGTTGAACAAGCTGATGGTCACTTCCGTGTGCGTATGCGCAGTAAAATCACCCCTATCAATGAAATTGCCAAAGAACACGACGGAGGAGGACATCCATTAGCTAGTGGCGCTAATTCTTATAGTCTAGAAGAAAACGAAATCATCTATCAAAAGTTAAAAAACTTGCTTAAAAACTGATAAAATACTTGCCAAACTTTTCAGAATCTGATAGACTAGTATGGTAACAATCTATGGCTCGCAAAGAGACCATGGCAGAAAGGAAATATTGCAAAATGAAAAAAGATATCCATCCAGAATATCGCCCAGTTGTCTTCATGGATACAACTACTGGTTACAAATTCCTTAGCGGTTCAACTAAACGCTCTAACGAAACTGTTGAGTTCGAAGGCGAAACTTATCCATTGATCCGTGTGGAAATTTCATCAGACTCACACCCATTCTACACTGGACGTCAAAAGTTCACTCAAGCAGATGGACGCGTGGATCGTTTCAACAAAAAATACGGTCTCAAATAATGATAAAAAAGAACAGTTACTACTGTTCTTTTTTTGTACTTCTTTTTATGAACCAATCACTACAACTTTCTATTTGTCAACCTTCACGCTGACACTATGATTGATTTCAAACGAGTTTAAAAAATATCGAAAAGAAGTTTGATATTGAGAATGGTCAAGATGATTGAAACTGCGTAACCTAGGATAGTGTTCCACTTGGCATTGGTGAATTCTCCCATCAGTGACTTCTTAGAGGTCAGATAAATTAAGGGGAAAATTGAAAACGGAAGAGCGATTGACAGAAAGACCTGTGAATAGACCAATAACTGATCCAAGGTTTTTTCTTGATGCCCAAACAAAACGGCGACTATAATCACAGGTAGCAAGGCAAAAATACGTGTACCGATACGGATAAGCCACTGAGGCAATCTTAGATGTAAGAAACCTTCCATGACAATCTGTCCTGTCAAGGTACCTGTAATGGTCGAATTCTGGCCACTTGCTAAGAGAGCTAGAGCAAATAAAGTTGACAAGGTTGAGCTGGCTATTGCTCCTGCTATTGTCGAATCCTGTAAAGCATTGTACATTTGAGAAAAAGCTGAAATTTCAGATGCATGACCAAAAAAGAGGGAGGCACCTAAAATGAGAAGCAAGGAATTGACAATGAAGGCTAGGGACAACTGAAGATTTGAATCCCAGGTCATAAAGCGCACTGCTTTTCGAACATCCTTCTTATCTTTGTGATTGATTTTCCTTGTTTGGGATAGAGAGGAATGGAGATAGAGATTATGGGGCATGACTGTCGCACCTACAATCCCTAAAGCCAAGGTCAATTGACTTTCATGACCTGGTAACGGTGTTTCAAATAAAGTTGAAGTTGGTAAATAACCACCAATAATCCCCTGGATACTTGGATTGGATAAGGCCACAAGATAGGTAAAGATGGCTAATATGGTTAAAATAAGGGTCGTAACAATGGCTTCAATTTTTTTAAAACCAAATTTCATCAATAGAAGTAACAAAAATACATCTAAAACGGTTAGAAGGATAGCAATCATAATCGGTATTTTAAACAAAAGATTTAAGGCAATTGCCGAACCTAGAACCTCAGCCAAATCTGTCGCCATTAAAGCTAATTCTAAAATTACCCACAAACTATAGCGAAGCCACTTGGGAGCATGATGAGCTGTTGCCTGCGCTAGGTCCATCCTAGTCACGATACCGAGCTTTCCAGCCATCTGTTGTAACTGCATAGCAATGATGGATGAAATCAAAATAACAAATAAAAGACTGTACTTGTAGGAGGCACCACCAACCACGCTGGTGATCCAGTTTCCTGGATCCATGTAGCCAACTGCCACAAGTGCACCAGGTCCTAAGAATGCTTTTAGATTTTGCCAAAAATGATTGTTATTTGGAGTCTCAATAGATTGATTGATCTCAGAAAGAGAGACTTTTTCATAAGAGGACATAGGGATTTCCCACTTTCTAATCTGTCTTTACATATTTCTTAATAGACTATTTT
>CAUUXT010000200.1:0-2570 GCA_963549015.1 uncultured Streptococcus sp. | reverse complement strand
CCGATCAACCAAGAGTTGCTGGACCTCCTTATCCAAACGTGTCACCAAGTCAGTAGGTGAAGACTTGCGCTCAACCTGCAAATCCTCTTTCATGTGAGCCAAAATATAGTCAGTAGCTTCCTGCACAATCTGTTTGGCAAATTCAAATTTAGTTTCCAAGAGAAATCTTCCCTTCTCTTTTTTCTTTTGCTAATTGAACTGCATGATAGAAGGAATAACCGCTAGCCGTCTCAAATTCTCGTCCCAAACGCTTCTCTTCACTCTTGCTTGGCACAACCAATTTGAATTCCTTGTAAGACTCTAGCAGTTTTTTTGCTTCTACCTTATCTTCATAAGCAGCTTCAACATCATTAAAAAAAGAAAGCACTGAAGCAAGTTCTTCAGTGCTCCACGACAAATCTAGTGGGTAACTATACTGTTTGTTCATCTGTCCTATACCAGCTCTCAATGTTGCTTCTTTCAATTCTTGTTTACGGTAACTACGAGGGAGAAAAGCACGAATCTCATCTTCATTAAAACCAATTTGCATGCGTTTGGTATCTGTAATAATTGGGCGACGCAAAAGACTAGGATATTGCTCAATCAACTGAAGCAACTCCGATACCGAGATACTCTCTACATCAATATCCAATTTTTGAAAAATTTTTGAACGAGTTGAAATGATGTCATCAGTACCATTTTCGGTCAAGGAAAGAATATGTTGTAATTCTTTTCTTGTTAAAGGACTAGTCATAATATTATGCTCTTGAAAGGGCACTTTATGCGTCTCTAACCAAGCCTTTGCCTTACGACATGATGTACAACTCGGTGATAAAAATAGTGTAATCATGCTTTTCTCTTCTTTTATCTATACTTGCTATTTCTATTATACAAAAAAATAAAGCGCTTGACTAGGTATTTTTAGAAAAAAAGCCTATTTTTTCATAGAAAATAGACTGTTTTCTGCAAAAATCTCCTGCTTTACAAGTTTATCTTTAGGATAACCTAACAATAAATAGGGAGTAGAGCAACTTCTCTCGTTTTTTATTAAAAATACAGAATTTTTTCCACTATTTCCTTGAAGCTTTAGCGAGAAGGAAACCGAATATTCCTTCATACAAAGCAAAGAAAAGTAAAAAGGCATGGAGGAAGAAAATCTCTGGCAAAATCCAAATAACGGGATCCTTTGCTGGATCAAAAAGCCAGGTATCGTCTCCCACAAAGAGAATCTGATGGAAAAGAGTAAAGAATTGCTCAAAACCAATCAACACTCCCACAAGCCCAATGACTAGAGGCAATAGTACTAGAGCCAGGATACTTTTACGATATAGGGGCAAAAAGCCTTTTTTCACAATCTTTCCAACAAAGAAATAGAAACTAGGTAGCGTCACTAGGGCAACTAGCTGAACTAGGTGAAAGAGATTCTTCACCACCGCAAAATGGTGTAGACCTGCAGCTGACGAACGAAAATCCGGCATCTCTAAGACCTGACTAAAGGGATTTGTCAGGTAATTCATCAAGATATGAAAGTTGTACTGAATGGTTTCTGGCTTTAGATAGACTCGATCCGCTAAGTTCAGCCACTGAATCTCCATGGGATAGAAAATCCAAGTCAGATAAATGGTTAAGAGGATAGACAGTGAGAGGAGAAAGAGTATGCTTCCCCAAAAGGTCAGTTTAGTTTTCATCAAAATTCCACTCCGAAAGGCTAGAAACCACATGAGTTGGTGCAATCGGCAGGTCCCCCACTTCTTCTGACTTGGTAAAACCTGTCGTCACCAAGAGCGTTGGGATACCATTGTCAATCCCTGCTCGGATATCTGTCAGGTAGTTATCCCCAACCATGAGCAATTCTTCTCTTTTCAAGCCCAAGTGCTCAACTGCCTTATCCATAATGATAGCATTTGGTTTCCCGATATAAACTGGTTTTACACGTGTTGCTACTTCAAGAAGTGTAATTAGTGAACCAGCACCAGGCAAAAGACCACGTTCCGTCGGGATATTGAGGTCTGGATTGGTTCCGATAAAGTAAGCACCCTTTTGGATAGCTAGAGTCGCCGTCGCAAATTTTTCATAGTCGACTTGCCAGTCTAGTCCAACTACCACATAGGCAGGATTTTGCTTATCTTCGACATAACCAGCTGCCTGAATGGCATCCTTGAGCCCCGCTTCTCCGATGACATAGACCGTCTTTTCCAGTTCCAAGTCGTTCATATAGTCGATGGTTGCCAAGGTTGCTGTATAGACAGTTGATAGAGGGGTATTAATGTTAAAATTCTGAGCCAACATCTCTTGAACACTCTCTGGAGTGCGAGTTGTATTGTTTGTTACAAAGAGATAAGGAATTTCTCGCTTTTGCAGTTCATGCACAAAAGCCTCACCCGCGGGAATTCGGTCTTTCCCCTTGTAAATGGTTCCGTCTAAATCAATTAAATAACCTTTATAAGCCATATCGTCCTTTCTAATTGCCTTCAATTTCTTGCCAAGTAATCATAGCTTGGGCATTGATTTCGCCATCACTGATAATCTGATGCTTGCTTTCTAATCCCTTGAGTTCATAAGCTGAAGCAATCATGCCACCCGGTCGTACC
>CAUUXT010000199.1:0-2577 GCA_963549015.1 uncultured Streptococcus sp. | reverse complement strand
GCCCACCGTTTGAAAGAGTGATTGCATCGCCTTGATTTTGTCCCTGCGTATCTTGGACTTCGTGGTGATTTGTTTCTGCAGGTTCAGTCTTAGGCTCTACATAGAGAAGGCGGTATTCGCCGAAACCTTCTTGGTCAGAGCTTGCTAGATATTGAATGTCACCATCTGTGCCGACCAAGTTTTTGGCCTTATCAGCTGTCAAGAAACGAACATCCAACCCTTTTATGCTATTTGTGAAGTGCCAGTTTTTATCTGCACTTGGGTTGATATTTTTTACATCGAGGATATAGTTGATGATAACCTGGCGATTTTCAAGTCCTAGGAGACGATTGAGGCTGGCATCACGAACACCAGGGAAATTACCATTTGCGCGATAGTTGTTGGTTACTACGATGAATTCCTGATCTGGACGGACATCTTTTCCTTGGTATTTTAGATTGCGGACACGACTAGCATCTGGGTGGATCAACTTACCTTCGCGGTCGTATTTATTTGGTTGGGTGACATCGTACTCATAGGTCACACCGTCAATCACATCAAAATTATAAGTACGGTAGCTTGGATTGATGAGCTGTTGCGCTTCTTTTTTAGTTGGATCAATCGTGTTGAACTGACCAGCAGACATTTCCAACCATTCTTTGAGTTGAGCTCCAGTGACTTTAAGGATAGCTGTGACATTATCGTAGAGGTAGAGATCCGCTACATTTTTGATGGCGATTGGGCCAGCTGGAATATCTGTATAGGCAGTAGCATCTCCACGGGTTCCCGCCTTAAACGGTGCAGCAGCCGAGAGAATAGGAAGATCTCCTTCAGGAGTCCCTTCTAGTTCTTTCTTAGCATACCAGATTTGCGCGTTATTGACGATTTGGACAGATGGATCATCCTTTACAAGGGCAAAATAACTTGTGATTGGTGCAGTTGTTGTTCTGACTTGTTGGCGAACGTATTGGATGGTTCCTTCGTGGGCTGTTTTGGCAATTTCCTTAATTCGTTCATCAGCGTCTTTGGACTTAGTGTGAATCTTGCGAATTGAGCCTTTGCTGTTGGCAACAGTCCATTTTCCGTTTTTGTAGATAAGGTTGAGGTCAATAATGCCGAGGTGGTCACCATATTTTCCAGCCATGGTTACAGGAGTACCATTAATCTTACCATTTACGCCATCAACACCAGCATATTTTTCATAAAAGCCAGTGCCATTTCCACTTGGAAATTCAGCGTGAGAATGCCCTGTTACGACTGCATCCACACCAGGTAGGCTTGCAATTTGATAGCCTTCGTTTTCTTCGCCTTTTTCGTACTTATCATCTCCGATACCTGAGTGAGAGAGTACAAGAGTGATGTCTGCACCTGCTTTGCGCATTTCAGGGATAATCTTTTGAATAGCTTCGACGGAGTCATTGACCTGAATCTTTCCTTCGAGGTTGGCCTTATCCCAGCTGAGAATTTGAGGGGGAACGATTCCAGTCACCCCAATTTTGACGGTCGTTTTGCGACCAGTTTTATCAACAAAGGTTTTGCTGATGATTTTATAGGGATCATAGACATAAGCGCCCGTTTTAGGATCTACAACATTGGCGTTGACAATTGGCATTCCAGCTGTATCAATGACACGTTTAAGGTAGTCTAAACCATAGTTAAACTCATGGTTTCCAAGTGTACCAGCTTCAAAACCGAGCTTTTGGAGGGCTGCATACATAGGGTGCTGTTCCCCTTCTTTGACTGGGTTAACGATGGCCTTGTAAGTTCCAAGTGGCGTTCCTTGGATGGTGTCTCCATTATCTACAAGAAGTGTATTGCTATTTTCTTTTTTAGCTTCCTCGATGAGAACAGCTGTCTTTGCTAGTCCAACGTTCTCAGCGGGTTTGTCTTGGTAATAATCATAGTTAACTAAATTGGTGTGAAGGTCAGTTGTTGCAAGGATGCGGACATCGACTTCCTGTCCTTCTGTTGGTTGAAGGGCTTTGTCATCTGCAAGGCTTCCTTCTTTAGAAGGGGTTGCTTCAGTGCTTGCTACTGGAGTAGCATTTTCATCTTGTTTAGCAGGAGCGTCCGTTTTTTCAGATGCCGTTCCCTTTTCATTTCCAGTAGCTGCAACAGATTTCTCTGATTGATTTGCTACTGGTGTAGGTGTTGTGCTAGTATCTAGATTTGTAGCTTTTTCGTCTGCTTGTGCAGTAGAAGCTGCAAATACAGCTGCAGTCAGACCCAAAAGGGCTGCTTGTTTACGAAATGATGACATAAAAATCTCCCCAAAAATAGTTTCATTCTATTATACAGGATGGAAGCCAATCAATCAAGTTAAATACGAATATTTTTTATAAAATTTGTTTAAAATGATAAGAAATAGCTAGTTTGTTTATAAAATCCACTCATTAATTATAAAAGTAAATAGAAATAATAAATCCGTTTAAAGTTTATTGTTCTTTTTGAGATCCTTGTAAGGAATGGAGTATATTATAGAACTGCAGAGCTTTTCTAGTTTTCATATCCTTAAAAAAGTGATAAAATGGTAGGAAGAATTGGAGAGTATAGATGCCGAAAGAAGTGAATTTGACGGGCGATCAGGTAGTCGCTTTA
>CAUUXT010000198.1:0-2590 GCA_963549015.1 uncultured Streptococcus sp. | reverse complement strand
GTGCTTGGCGCATCATGTTCTGCATGTTCATCATAGCGGTTTATAGTTTCCTTTTTCTATTATTTTCTTTTTTATTTTACCAATTTTGGGAGCAAAAGTCTAACAATAGTTTAAAACATCGTAGAGATTGCTTTCTTAAATTTACAAAAATGGATGCCATAATTTTCCTAGCTTTTTCTTGTATTTCTAAAAATATATTTAAGTTTTCTTTAAGTTTTCTATTATATTCTAAAGAACTCTATATTAACCGAACGTTGAATGAGGGGTATAGAGAATAACCTAAATTTATTTCTTAATTTATTATAATTTTTCAGACTTTGTTGAATATTGTTCATTTTTCATCCTAAATAATGAGCCGATTCACATGGTGGTTCTTTATCTTTTCTTCATGATGGAGGCAGATTGTGATATAATAGATGGTAATGAGTTTTTTAGAATAAACTAAAGGAGAATATAAATGATCTATGCAGGAATCCTAGCCGGAGGAACTGGCACACGCATGGGAATCAGTAATTTACCAAAACAATTCTTGGAGTTGGGTGATCGACCTATTTTGATCCACACAATTGAAAAATTTGTCTTAGAACCAAGTATTGAAAAAATTGTAGTTGGAGTTCATGGAGATTGGGTGTCACACGCTGAGGACCTAGTTGACAAGTATCTTTCTCTCCACAAGGATCGTATCATCATTACAAAGGGTGGTGCTGATCGCAATACCAGTATCGAGAAGATTATAGAAGCTATTGATGCCTATCGTCCAATCACTCCAGAAGATATTGTGATTACCCACGACTCTGTTCGTCCTTTTATCACACTTCGCATGATCCAGGACAATATCAAACTCGCCAAAAATCATGATGCGGTTGACACAGTAGTAGAAGCGGTTGATACCATTGTTGAAAGTACCAATGGTCAGTTTATCACGGATATTCCAAATCGTGCTCACCTCTATCAAGGTCAAACACCTCAGACTTTCCGTTGCAAGGATTTCATGGATTTGTATGGTTCCCTATCTGATCAAGAAAAGGAAATCCTAACGGATGCATGTAAGATTTTTGTTATCAAAGGGAAGGATGTTGCCTTAGCCAAAGGTGAGTATTCAAACCTTAAAATCACAACTGTAACAGACTTGAAAATCGCAAAAAGCATGATTGAGAAAGACTAAGGCTATGATTAATCAAATTTATCAACTGACAAAACCAAAGTTTATCAATGTAAAATACCAAGAAGAGGACATTGATCAGGAAAATCATATCCTTATTCGCCCGAATTATATGGCAGTTTGCCATGCAGATCAACGTTACTATCAAGGAAAACGCGATCCAAAGATATTGGCTAAAAAGTTTCCTATGGCTATGATACATGAGTCTTGTGGAACTGTTATTTCAGATCCGACTGGGACTTATGAAGTCGGTCAAAAGGTGGTCATGATTCCAAATCAACCGCCTATGCAGAGTGACAAGGAGTTCTACGAGAACTACATGACAGGAACCTACTTCCTATCTAGTGGCTATGATGGCTTTATGAGAGAGTTTGTTTCTCTTCCGAAAGATCGTGTTGTGTCTTATAATGACATCGAGGACACAGTTGCCGCCATTACCGAGTTTGTGAGTGTCGGTATGCATGCCATGGATCGATTCCTACTTCTTGCTCATAGCAAGCGAGAGCGCATCGCAGTTATCGGAGATGGTAGTTTGGCCTTTGTGGTTGCAAATATTATCAATTATACCTTGCCAGAAGCAGAGATTATCGTCATTGGTCGCCATTGGGAAAAGCTGGAGCTCTTCTCTTTTGCAAAAGAGTGCTACATTACGGATAATATCCCAGAGGATTTGACCTTTGATCATGGATTTGAGTGTTGTGGTGGCGATGGTACAGGTCCAGCTATCAATGACTTGATTCGTTATATTCGTCCACAGGGAACGATTCTCATGATGGGAGTGAGCGAATACAAGGTTAATATCAATACACGAGATGCTTTGGAAAAAGGATTGTTATTAGTGGGATCGTCTCGTTCAGGACGCGTCGATTTTGAAAAGGCCATTCAAATGATGGAAGTTAAAAAGTTTGCGAATCGTCTTAAGAATATCCTTTATGTTGAAGAACCCGTGAGAGAAATCAAGGACATTCACCGTGTCTTTGCTACAGACCTTAATACTGCTTTTAAAACAGTATTCAAGTGGGAAGTGTAGAAGATGGAGGTTAATTGTGGAGAAACTCATCAAAGAAAAAATTTCTTCTTTACTATCTGAAGAAGAGCAAGTACTCAGTGTTGAACAGCTTGGAGGCATGACCAACCAAAACTATTTGGTCAAAACAACCAACAAACAGTATATTGTGAAATTTTTTGGTAAAGGGACTGAAAAACTCATCAATCGTCAAAATGAAAAGTACAATCTTGAACTTTTAGAGGATTTAGATTTAGATGTCAAAAATTATCTATTTGATATTGAGTCAGGGATTAAAGTAAATGAATACATCGAATCGGCAGTAACTCTTGATTCAACATCTATCAAGTCCAAGTTTGAAAAGATTGCACCAATTTTACAAACCATCCATGCTTCAGGGAAAGAATTAAGAGGAGAGTTTG
>CAUUXT010000197.1:0-2606 GCA_963549015.1 uncultured Streptococcus sp. | reverse complement strand
AGAAAGCAACACATGAACGGTATTATTAACTTAAAGAAAGAAGCGGGAATGACTTCGCATGACGCGGTTTTTAAGCTGCGTAAGATTTTGGGAACAAAAAAAATTGGTCATGGTGGGACCTTGGATCCGGATGTGGTGGGTGTTTTGCCTATTGCGGTGGGCAAGGCGACGCGGATGGTCGAGTTTATGCAGGATGAGGGCAAGATCTATGAGGGAGAGATTACTCTGGGCTATTCAACGACGACAGAGGATACTAGTGGGGGAGTGGTCGCAGAGACTCCTGTTTTGTCGCCCTTGGATGAAAAGCTTGTCGATGAAGCGATTGTCAGTCTGACTGGGCCTATTACTCAGATTCCGCCTATGTATTCGGCTGTCAAGGTAAATGGTCGCAAGCTCTATGAGTATGCGCGTGCTGGTCAGGAAGTGGAGCGTCCAGAACGTCAGGTGACTATTTATCAATTTGAACGGACAAGTCCGATTTCTTATGATGCTCATCTTGCACGATTCACTTTTCGTGTAAAATGTAGCAAGGGGACTTATATCCGTACTTTATCAGTTGACTTGGGAGAGAAGCTGGGTTATGCGGCCCATATGTCCCATTTGACTCGGACTAGTGCTGCAGGTTTACAACTGGAGGATGCCCTTACCTTGGACGAAATTGCTGAAAAAGTGGAGACTGGTCAACTGGACTTTCTCCATCCTCTAGAGATTGGTACGGGGGACCTTGTCAAAGTTTTCCTAACTCCAGAACAAGCTACAGAAGTGCGCTTTGGTCGTTTTATTGAGTTAGACCAAACAGATCAAGAACTGGCTGCTTTTGAAGGTGATAAATTGCTTGCCATTTTAGAAAAAAGGGACAATTTCTACAAACCAAGAAAGGTTTTTGGCTAGTCTAACTGGAGTGTGGGGATGGATTTGTTTCCCCTAGACTATCCAAATCAGACTATAAATTTTGCAAAAAATGTGATAGAATAGACGACGGATAAAAAACGGAGGATAGCATGCAAAATAGACCAATCATTATCGGAGTGACAGGTGGTTCTGGTGGAGGAAAAACAAGTGTTTCAAGAGCCATTTTATCGCATTTTCCTGATGAAAAGATTTCCATGATTGAGCATGATTCATACTACAAGGATCAGTCTCACTTGACCTTTGAAGAGCGTGTCAAAACCAACTACGACCATCCTTTTGCCTTTGATACAGACTTGATGATCGAGCAGATTAAGGAATTGTTGGCAGGGCGCCCGGTGGACATTCCAACTTATGACTATACAGAGCATACACGGAGCAGCAAGACCTATCGTCAGGAGCCTCAGGATGTCTTTATCGTTGAGGGGATTTTGGTCTTGGAGGACAAGCGTCTGCGCGATTTGATGGATATCAAGATTTTTGTGGATACAGATGATGACGTGCGTATTATTCGTCGTATCAAGCGTGATATGGAAGAGCGTGGCCGTAGTCTAGATAGCGTTATTGATCAGTATTTGGGTGTGGTGAAACCTATGTACCACCAGTTTATCGAGCCGACTAAGCGTTATGCCGATATCGTCATTCCTGAGGGAGTCAGCAATACCGTTGCTATCGACCTTTTGACGACCAAGATTGCAAAGATTTTGGAAGAAGCGCGAAACAATAAATAATCAGATGAGGAGGCCTAGCCTCCTTTTTCTATTTTTCCTTTAGTTTCAGTAGGAAAAAGGTGATTTTTAAGCATGTTTTTGGTATAATAATACCCATGGAAAAGCAAGAAAATGAATAGTAGGTGGAGATGGAAAAGTATTTATCGGTAACAACTTTGACCAAGTATCTGAAAATGAAATTCGATAAAGACCCTTACTTGGAACGGGTCTATTTAACTGGTCAAGTTTCCAACTTTCGTAAACGACCTACTCACCAATATTTCTCCTTAAAAGATGATCATGCAGTCATTCAAGCGACCATCTGGTCTGGGATTTATCAAAAATTAGGTTTCGACCTGGAAGAAGGTATGAAGATCAATGTAATTGGGCGTGTGCAGGTTTATGAACCCAGTGGGAGCTACTCTATCATCATTGAAAAAGCTGAGCCTGATGGGGTTGGGGCGCTAGCGATTCAGTTTGAACAACTTAAGAAAAAATTGACGGAAGAAGGTCTATTTCAAGAGAGATTCAAGCAACCTCTTCCCCAGTTTGCTAAGAAAATCGGTGTGGTGACCAGTCGTAGTGGAGCCGTTATTCGAGATATCATCACGACCGTCAGCAGACGTTTTCCTGGTGTCGATATCCTTCTCTATCCGACCAAGGTACAAGGTGATGGAGCAGCGGAGGAAATTGCTCGAAATATTGCGCGTGCCAATCAACGTGAGGACCTAGATGTTCTCATTATTGGTCGTGGTGGGGGTTCCATCGAGGATCTCTGGGCCTTTAACGAAGAGATCGTGGTACGGGCTATTTTTGAATCCCGTTTACCCATCATCTCTAGTGTTGGTCATGAGACGGATGTGACCTTGGCGGATTTTGTGGCAGATAGACGGGCTGCGACGCCAACAGCTGCGGCTGAATTGGCAACGCCTGTGACCAAGTTGGACCTCTTGAGCCATTTACAAAATCAAGAAAAACGAATGGCAA
>CAUUXT010000196.1:0-2629 GCA_963549015.1 uncultured Streptococcus sp. | reverse complement strand
TGGTCAGAATGGTCATTTCCATCTTTCTGGTCTTTCTCATTCTCCTAGCTGTGGTTGGGACTTTCTACTATCAATCTAGTTCATCAGCCATTGAGGCTACCATTGAAGGCAATAGCCAAACGACCATCAGTCAAACTAGCCACTTTATCCAGTCTTATATCAAAAAATTAGAAACCACCTCAACCAGTTTGACCCAGCAGAAGGATGTGTTAGCCTATGCTGAGAATCCTAGTCAAGATAAGGTCAAGGAAATCCGAGATCTGTTTTTGACTATCCTAAAGGCAGACCAGGACTTGAAAACGGTGGTACTGGTAACCAAATCCGGTCAGGTTATTTCTACAGATGACAGTTTGCAGATGAAAACCTCCTCTGATATGATGGCTGAGGATTGGTACCAAAAGGCTATTCATCAGGGAGCTAAGCCAGTTTTAACCCCAGCTCGTAAATCGGATAGTCAGTGGGTTATTTCTGTCACTCAAGAACTGGTTGATGCAAAGGGAGCCAATCTTGGTGTGCTTCGCTTGGACATTTCTTATGAAACCCTGGAAGCCTACCTAAATCAACTTCAGTTGGGTCAGCAGGGCTTTGCCTTTATCATCAATGAAAACCATGAATTTGTCTACCATCCGCAACACACAGTTTATAGCTCGTCTAGTGAAATGGAGGCCATGAAACCCTACATCGAGACGAGACAGGGCTATACGCTGAATCATCAATCTTATGTCAGTCAGGAACAGATTGCAGGAACTGATTGGACGGTTATAGGCGTGTCTTCGTTGGAGAAGTTAGACCAGGTTCGGAGTCAACTCATGTGGACCTTTCTTGCTGCTAGTGCTTTATCTCTTCTTGCCTGTCTCTGCTTGGTGTGGTTCAGTCTCAAACGCTGGATTGCGCCTTTGAAGGATCTGAGAGAAACCATGCAGAAAATTGCTTCTGGTATACAAAATCTGCGTGCTAAGGAAACTGGCGCCTATGAACTGAGAGAAGTGACTCGCCAGTTTAATGCCATGTTGGATCAGATTGATCAGCTGATGGCAGATATTCGCAGACAGGAAGAAACGACCCGGCAGTATGAACTTCAAGCCTTGTCAAGTCAGATTAATCCGCATTTTCTCTATAATACTTTGGACACTATCATCTGGATGGCTGAGTTTCAGGATAGTCAGCGAGTGGTTCAGGTGACCAAGTCCTTGGCAACCTATTTCCGCTTGGCGCTCAATCAAGGAAAAGATTTGATTTCTCTTTCTGATGAAATCAATCATGTCCGCCAGTACCTCTTTATCCAGAAACAACGTTATGGGGATAAGCTGGAGTATGAAATTGCTGAAGATCCTGACTTTGATAATTTAGTCTTGCCTAAACTGGTGCTACAACCCCTTGTAGAAAATGCCCTTTATCACGGCATCAAGGAGAAAGATGGACAGGGATATATTAAAGTTTCCGTCCAGAAAAAGGATTCAGGACTAATCATCCGCATTGAGGATGATGGCGTTGGTTTCCAAAATCCTGGTGATAGCAGTCAAGGTCAGCTCAAACGTGGGGGAGTTGGTCTTCAAAACGTTGACCAACGGCTCAAACTTCATTTTGGAAACAATTACCAGATGAAGATCAATTCTGCACCCGAAAAAGGGACGACGGTTGAAATATACATCAATAAAATAGTAATTAGCTAACTCCCAGTCTATTCTGGGAGTTTTGCTTTTAAAAATCAGAATGATTAGTTGGTCTTGATAAAATCAGTAAAAAAAGATATGATAGATAGTGACAAAAGAGGTATCAAGTATGAAGGAAAAAGACATTCAAAGAGCAACAAGCCAGATTGTAGAAGATGTGTTAGAAAAGGCTAATTTGAAGCAAGGAGCTATCTTTGTTTTGGGCCTTTCTTCTAGTGAGGTGATGGGTGGTCAGATTGGCAAGGAATCCAGTCAAGAAATTGGGGAAATCATTGTGAAGACCATCCTAGATATCCTAGAGGAAAAAGGAATTCATCTAGCTGTTCAAGGTTGTGAACATGTCAATCGAGCCCTCGTCGTTGAACGTCAGGTGGCAGAGCAGTTTGGTCTGGAAATCGTTAGCGTCCTTCCGACTCTTCATGCAGGAGGTTCAGGTCAGTTGGCAGCCTTCAAGTTTATGCAGGATCCAGTTGAGGTCGAATTTATCAAGGCCCATGCTGGATTGGATATCGGAGATACTGCGATTGGCATGCATGTCAAGCATGTTCAGGTTCCGATTCGCCCTCTTTTGAGAGAAATTGGGCATGCCCATGTAACGGCTCTTGCAAGTCGTCCCAAACTCATTGGAGGTGCGCGTGCGCAGTATCCACAAGATTCTATCAGAAAGTCATAAAATCATTCTATAGTAACAGAAGAAAAGCAAAAGACAGAGGAAAAATGGTATAGATACCATGACTTCCTCTGTTCTTTTTTGTTGTATTTTTGTTGTAAAGTGCTCCAAATAAGACCAGTTTTTACAAGAAGAAGGGGTGCTATCTGATGGAGAATTGCCAAAAGTAGAAAAAAGCAACGTAGAGATTTTTTTCGTTATAGAAATCAGTAAACAAAGCTGGATTTAGCTGTTCTAGGTCGGCTTTTTTGTGCTATACTTAAGATATGCATAGAAAAACAGTGAT
>CAUUXT010000195.1:0-2632 GCA_963549015.1 uncultured Streptococcus sp. | reverse complement strand
CAAAGACTATCTAGACTTGGTCCGTAAGAACAGAAGTAGCCGTTTCCCAGTCATTAACCAACATCAAGTGGTTGTCGGGGTTGTTACTATGCGTGACGCAGGAGATAAATCCCCCAGCACAACGATTGACAAGGTGATGACGCGAAGTATCTTCGTAACAGGTTTAGCGACCAATATTGCCAATGTCAGTCAACGAATGATTGCAGAAGACTTTGAGATGGTTCCCGTTGTCAGAAGTAACCAAACTTTACTCGGTGTCGTAACACGACGAGATGTCATGGAAAAGATGAGCCGTTCTCAGGTTTCAGCTTTGCCAACTTTCTCCGAGCAAATCGGGCAAAAACTCTCTTATCATCATGATGAAGTCGTCATTACTGTTGAGCCTTTCATGTTGGAGAAAAATGGGGTCCTTGCTAATGGAGTCTTGGCTGAAATCCTCAACCATATGACCCAAGACCTCGTTGTGAATAGCGGACGTAATCTCATCATTGAACAGATGTTGATTTATTTCTTGCAGGCTGTACAGATAGATGATACTCTGCGGATTCAAGCTCGTATTATTCACCACACGAGACGCTCAGCTATTATTGATTATGATATTTATCATGGTCATCAGATTGTTTCAAAAGCAAATGTTACGGTTAAAATTAATTAGAATCTAGGAGAAAAAATGATAACTTTAAAATCAGCACGTGAAATCGAAGCCATGGACAAGGCTGGTGATTTCCTAGCAAGTATCCATATCGGCTTACGTGATTTGATTAAGCCTGGCGTAGATATGTGGGAAGTTGAAGAGTACGTTCGTCGACGTTGTAAAGAGGAGAATTTCCTTCCTTTACAGATTGGCGTGGATGGGGCAGTCATGGATTATCCCTATGCCACTTGTTGCTCTCTCAACGACGAAGTAGCTCACGCTTTTCCACGTCATTACATCTTGAAAGATGGCGATTTGCTCAAGGTCGACATGGTACTGGGTGGTCCGATTGCCAAATCAGACCTCAATGTATCTAAACTCAACTTCAACAATGTTGAGCAAATGAAAAAATACACCCAAAACTATACTGGTGGTTTAGCTGACTCATGTTGGGCTTACGCGGTTGGTAAACCGTCTGAAGAAGTGAAAAACTTGATGGACGTGACCAAGGAAGCTATGTATATAGGGATTGAGAAAGCAGTCGTTGGCAATCGAATCGGTGATATCGGTGCGGCCATTCAAGAATACGCTGAAAGTCGCGGTTATGGTGTCGTACGTGATTTAGTTGGTCATGGTGTTGGTCCAACAATGCACGAGGAGCCAATGGTTCCTAACTACGGTATTGCAGGCCGTGGACTCCGTCTCCGTGAAGGAATGGTACTAACCATTGAACCCATGATCAATACTGGTGACTGGGAAATTGATACAGATATGAAGACTGGCTGGGCTCATAAGACTATAGATGGCGGCCTGTCTTGCCAATATGAACACCAGTTCGTGATTACCAAAGACGGTCCAGTTATCTTGACTAGTCAAGGTGAAGAAGGAACGTATTAAGATAAAGGGAGCTTAGCTCCTTTTTTTGTGTCAAATTTAGTCAAAATAAATAAGCGTAGCAGACTTCTTACAAATTTATTCTTTTGTAGTAAAATAGGATTAGAATTTTGAGAAAGTAGGTAATTCGTTGGAGTCGATTATATTTCTAGTATCCGTTTTTTTAGCAGGTATTCTGTCCTTCTTTTCACCCTGCATCTTTCCTTTGCTACCTGTCTATGCTGGTATTTTACTGGATGATCAGGGAAATTCGAAAAGCTTTCGCTTTTTTGGAAGAGACGTTGCATGGTCAGGCTTAATTCGGACATTGTGCTTTATTGCAGGAATCTCCCTCATTTTCTTTATTTTAGGATTTGGGGCTGGATTCCTAGGGCACATGCTCTATGCAGACTGGTTTCGTTATGCTATGGGAATAGTCATTATTCTTTTAGGGCTTCACCAGATGGAAATCTTGCATTTCAATAAACTGGAAGTTCAAAAGACAGTCACCTTCAAACAATCCAAGTCGAATCACTATCTGTCAGCCTTTTTACTTGGGATAACCTTTAGTTTTGGTTGGACCCCTTGTATCGGACCGGTCTTAAGTTCAGTCTTGGCCCTAGCAGCTTCAGGTGGCAATGGTGCTTGGCAAGGAGCCGTGTTAACATTAGTATACACATTGGGAATCGCCCTTCCTTTCATTGTTTTGGCCTTGGCTTCGGGCTGGATTATGCCCTATTTTAGTAAATTAAAGCCCCATATGATTCTACTAAAGAAAATCGGGGGAGCTTTGATTATTTTGATGGGATTATTATTAATGCTAGGGCAGTTAAATGCCTTGTCAGGAATTCTTGGATAAAAGGAGAAAAAATGAAAAAAGTTATTTTTGCTGGATTGAGCCTCATGTCTCTATTCTTGTTGATTGCCTGTGGTGAAAAAGAAACCAAACAGACAAGCAGTCCAAAACAACCCGCTGTACAACAAATCGCAGTCGGTAAGGATGCACCAGACTTCACCTTGCAGTCTATGGATGGCAAAGAAGTGAAGTTATCAGACTATAAAGGGAAAAAAGTTTATTTGAAATTCTGGGCTTCTTGGTGTGGACCATGTAAAAAAAGCATGCCT
>CAUUXT010000194.1:0-2661 GCA_963549015.1 uncultured Streptococcus sp. | reverse complement strand
AAGAAAAATTTACTCCAACTGGTTTCCGTTCCTCGCTGTCCATTATACAAGGCCATAAAAGGAAATACGGTGATAAAGAGCCAGTCAGAATTGAAAAGCATCATTTCTAGTGTTTGGTGCCAAGTGTCGTAAATTTGGATGGAAGTCACTAACAAGAAGGCCCACAGAAAGGCATATAAGAGATTTCGCAAGCCCTTGCGATTTCGGCAAGAGTAACTAATCAAGAGAAATGGTAGCATGGTGATACCACCCTCGGTAAAAAGACAACCGAAAATCAAGAGACCAGCAAGCCCAATCCGACGCCACAACTTCTCTTTTTTATCCAGCTCTTTTCTGGGAAAACCAATCCAAAGCATAGTGACACCAATTGCCAAAGTGAAGAAAATATTATTATTGACCATTACCCCTTTGGATGCAAATAGGGCGTTGAGTAGGCTATTTCCAGCAAACATGATAAGCGCCCAAGACCAGAGGCGGATGAGGTAATTTTTCAAATTTCGAGTATGGATAAAACCTTCCATAGCCATATAGGCAAACCAAACTCCCACACAACGGGTCATAGCATGAAAAATACCTTCCCACAGAGGAGAAACGATTCCGGTAATATGCGGGATATGGTCTAGAACCATTACTGCCGCCATCAGATACTTCAACTGTGTCGCATTCCATTTTTTCATAATAAACCTCTTTCTTTTTAATCTACATAGAGTATAGCATACATTTCCACGTATAATCGTACACCTATCTTACATTTAAAAAGCCTATCTTACATTTTTGTAAGACAGGCGTGAATATCAAAAGTTTATTATGAAAGTTACCTTCTAGTCGGTAATCCGTTGGTACATTTCTGGTCTTCTATCTCGAAACAGGCCCCAATTTAGGTGTTCGCTTGCTCCCTTGTCAAGGTCATAAGTTGCTAACAGAACAGCCTCACCTTGCCTTTCAGCTTGCTCTAGAATAGCTCCTGTTTCATCCGTCATAAAGGAGGAGCCGTAGAAGTCAAGACTGGAACTCTGTCCACCATTTTCCTCACTAGGAGTGACTTCTTCCAAACCGTAACGATTGGCTGCAATGACAGGGACAATATTCGCTGCTGCGTGCCCTTGCATAGTACGTTGCCAATGACCACAACTGTCTGTATCCAAAATTGGCTCTGAACCAATAGCTGTTGGATAAAAGAGTAACTC
The DNA here is from genome assembly GCA_963549015.1 of uncultured Streptococcus sp. Classification (GTDB taxonomy): domain Bacteria; phylum Bacillota; class Bacilli; order Lactobacillales; family Streptococcaceae; genus Streptococcus. Next base: position 1,474 of record CAUUXT010000194.1, on the reverse strand, counting down.
TGCTCCATTCAATGCAAGACAGCGCGCTGTTTCAGGGAACCATTGATCCCAACAGATACCGATCCCAATCTTAGCGTAGCGAGTATCCCAGACCTTGAAACCAGTGTTACCAGGCGTAAAGTAAAACTTTTCTTGATAATAATGGTCATCTGGTATGTGGGTCTTTCGATAAACGCCCAGCACTTCTCCGTCAGCATCAATGACGGAGATTGAGTTATACAAGACATTGTCATCTTTTTCGTAGAAACTAATTGGGAGAACAACCTGTAGATCCTTAGCAATCACCTTAAAATGCTGAATGGCTGTATTTTCTGTCACTGACTGGGCATATTGGTAGTAGTCATACTGGCGTTCCTGACAAAAATAAGGACGTTCAAACAACTCTGGTAAGAGAATGATTTGGGCTCCTTGCTCAGCTGCTTGTCGAACTAGACGTTCCGCTATTTGGATATTTGTTGCTACATCCTTGGCACATTGCATCTGGATCGCTGCAACTTTAACATTTCTCATCTTTTTCTCCTATTCTGGGATTTGTTGGGTGATACAGTGAATATTGCCACCACCTAAGAGAATATCTCTGGCTGGAATTCCTACGACCTTACGGTCTGGGAAACACTTGCTGAGGATATCTAGGGCCACTTGGTCGTTTACATCCTCAAACTGGGGCACTAAGACAGCCTTGTTGGCAATATAAAAATTGACATAGGAAGCCGCAAGACGCTCGCCCTCATAACGCTCCTCTTCCCCTTCTTCATAGATATAGCCTGGTAAATCCTCCTTAGAGACAACCTGACAAATAGCTGGGATAGGAAGCTTATGAACGGTAAAGGGACGACCTTTTGCATCAGTTTCCTTCTCTAAAAGAGCAAGATCAGCTGCAGACATGGCATACTGAGGATCGCTTTTGTCGTCTGTCCAAGCCAAGACAAGTTCCGCAGGACCAACAAAGGCAGCAACATTGTCAACGTGTTCATTGGTTTCGTCCTGATAAATACCGTAAGGAAGCCAAATAACTTTTTCGGCACCAAGACTCTCTAATAAGGTGTTTTCAATTTGCTCTTTAGATAGGTGGGGATTGCGTCCAGGACTTAGAAGACAACTTTCAGTCACAAGAATGGTTCCTTGACCATCACTATGTATCGCGCCACCTTCTAGCACAAAGGGTTTGGCATCGTAAATAGGCATCTCTAAAACTTCTGCAAAGCGACTGGCTACTTGGTCATCATCTTTATAATCTTGGTAGAGGCCATCGACTGCACCACCCCAGGCATTGAAAGACCAATCGACGGCCAGCTTTTCTCTTTTATCATTGACGAGAATAGTTGGCCCAGTATCACGCGCCCAGGCATCATTTGTCGGAATATCTAGATAAACTACCTTGTCTCCAAGATAGGATTGGGCTTCAGATAGATAGTCCTGCTCCACCAAAAGATAAACAGTTTCTCCTTCTGCTATGGTCTTTATAATTTGGCTA
>CAUUXT010000193.1:0-2709 GCA_963549015.1 uncultured Streptococcus sp. | reverse complement strand
CATTAGCAAAAAACAGACCAGATTGGTCAGTGACAGCAGCAGATATTTCTCAAGAGGCTTTGCAGCTTGCATCTGAGAATACTAAAAATCAAAATCTTAATATATTTTTTAAAAAATCTGATTGTTTTGCAGAAATTTCTGAAAAATATGATATAATTGTATCCAATCCACCCTATATCTCTCGTGAAGATGAGTCAGAGGTCGGTTTGAATGTTTTACATTCGGAGCCTCATTCAGCTCTCTTTGCAGATGAGGATGGCCTAGCTATTTACCGCAGAATTGCGGAAGATGCAAAAGACTATCTCACAGATGGTGGTAAGATTTACCTTGAAATTGGATACAAGCAAGGTCAAAGTGTTCCTGCGCTTTTTAGGAAACATCTTCCTGAAAAACGGGTACGAACACTCAAAGACCAATTTGGTCAAGATAGGATGGTTGTAGTTGATGATGGACAGGATTAGACAAGAGTTGGAAAAGGGCGGAGCTGTTGTTCTACCAACCGAGACAGTTTACGGTCTCTTTGCTAAGGCCTTAGATGAAAAAGCTGTCGACCATGTTTACCAACTCAAACGTCGTCCTAGAGATAAGGCGCTCAATCTTAATGTCGCTTCTCTAGAGGACATCTTGCACTTTTCAAAGAATCAGCCAACTTATCTACAAAAGCTTGTAGAGACCTTTTTACCAGGTCCCTTGACCCTTATCCTCGAAGCCAATGACCGAGTTCCCTTTTGGGCCAATTCTGGTCTTGCAACGGTGGGATTTCGGATGCCGAGTCACCCCATTACACTTGATTTGATTCGAGAGACAGGACCTTTGATTGGGCCGTCCGCCAATATTTCAGGTCAGGCGAGTGGAGTGACCTTTGCTCAAATTCTAGAGGATTTTGACCAAGAGGTTTTGGGTCTGGAGGACGACGCTTTTCTAACTGGACAGGATTCGACGATTTTGGATTTGTCTGGAGACAAGGTGAAAATCCTACGCCAAGGGGCGATTAAGCGAGAAGATATTCTTGCACAGTTGCCAGAGATTTCTTTTGAGGAGGAATGAGATGCTCAGAGATTTGCAAGAAACAGATATGAATGCTATATGTGAGATTAACCAAGAGGCTTTGGGCTACTCTTTTAGTCCAGAGGACACAGCTAGTCAACTAGCTAGACTGTCTCAGGATTCCCATCATTTCCTACTTGGTTATGAGGATGAAGTCAGCCATGTCCTGCTTGGATATGTCCATGCTGAGGTCTATGAATCCCTCTATTCCAAAGCAGGATTTAATATCTTAGGCTTAGCAGTTTCGCCTCAAGTACAAGGGCAAGGTATCGGTAAAAGCTTACTGCAAGGGTTGGATCAAGAAGCAAAAAGACGGGGTTATGGGTTTATCCGCTTAAACTCTGCTGATCATCGTCTGGGAGCTCATGCATTTTATGAAAAAGTTGGTTATACTTGTGATAAAGTGCAGAAACGGTTTATTCGCATCTTTTAGTATATTTTCTTAAACTAAAGGACCAGTCACACTAAAAAGGAGAAGACCTATGATTTTTGATAAAGACGATTTTAAAGCATACGATGCTGATCTCTGGAATGCTATTGCCAAAGAAGAAGAACGCCAACAAAACAATATCGAGTTGATTGCTTCGGAAAACGTGGTTTCCAAGGCTGTTATGGCAGCTCAAGGGTCTATCTTGACAAACAAATATGCCGAGGGTTACCCAGGACGCCGCTATTATGGTGGAACTGATGTAGTAGACGTGGTAGAAACTTTAGCTATTGAACGTGCAAAAGAAATTTTCGGTGCTAAATTCGCCAATGTCCAACCTCACTCAGGAAGCCAAGCCAACTGTGCGGCTTACATGGCCTTGATTGAACCAGGTGATACCGTTATGGGGATGGATTTGGCAGCAGGTGGACACTTGACCCACGGAGCTCCAGTTAGCTTCTCTGGTCAAACCTACAACTTTGTTTCTTATAGTGTGGATCCTGAAACGGAACTTTTGGACTTTGATGCTATCTTGAAACAAGCCCAAGAAGTCAAACCAAAATTAATCGTAGCTGGTGCTTCAGCCTATTCTCAAATTATTGACTTTTCAAAATTCCGTGAAATCGCAGATGCTGTTGGGGCTAAGCTCATGGTCGATATGGCTCATATCGCTGGTTTGGTTGCGGCCGGTCTTCACCCAAGCCCAGTGCCATATGCTCATATCACTACAACAACGACCCACAAAACCCTTCGTGGACCACGTGGTGGCTTGATTTTGACAAATGATGAAGATTTAGCTAAGAAAATCAACTCAGCTATTTTCCCAGGTATTCAGGGTGGTCCTTTGGAGCATGTTGTCGCTGCTAAGGCGGTTTCATTCAAAGAAGTTTTGGACCCAGCCTTCAAGGAATATGCAGCTAATGTCATCAAAAACAGCAAGGCTATGGTTGAAGTCTTCTTGCAAGACCCTGATTTCCGTATCATTTCTGGAGGGACTGAAAACCACCTATTCTTAGTGGATGTGACTAAGGTTGTTGAAAACGGAAAAGTGGCTCAAAACTTGCTGGATGAAGTTAATATTACCCTAAATAAAAATTCAATCCCTTACGAAACTTTGTCACCATTCAAGACAAGTGGAATTCGTATCGGAGCAGCAGCCATCACTGCACGCGGATTTGGTGAAGAAGAAAGCCGTAAAGTGGCTGAACTCATCATTAAAACCCTTAAGAATGCAG
>CAUUXT010000192.1:0-2713 GCA_963549015.1 uncultured Streptococcus sp. | reverse complement strand
CGTCGACAACGGGTCCAATAACCTGAGCAATTTTACCTGAACTCATCTCCTTCTCCTATTCTATATAAGATACTGTCGGTTCCTAGTTCACCTAGGGCCTAAGTTCATTTTGATATGGGGGAGGCAAAGCCTTATTCTAAGGCACTAGCCCCCGCTACAATTTCTGTAATTTCTTGTGTAATCGCCGCCTGTCTGGCACGGTTATACTGGATTGTCAAATCATTGATGACTTTCTTGGCATTATCAGTCGCCGTTTGCATGGCTGTCATACCTGCAGCATTCTCAGCTGTCTTGGCATCGATGATAGCCCCGTATATCATACTTTCTGCAAACTGAGGTAACAACTGCTCTAGAATCTCATCACGACTCGTTTCCAACTCAAATGTCAAGCTATACTCTTCATCCGCTTCATTTGGATCTAAGTCAACAATCGGCAGCATTTGTTCCACACGCATTTGACTTGTGAGAGTATTGACATGATGATTGTAGCAGACGTATAATTCATCAAAAAGTTCATTTTGATACATTTCAATCGTTTTTGAAATAATTTTACGAACTTCATCAAAACTTGGTTGGTCAGCCAAGCCACGTAGTTCATAGATTGGTTGAATGCCACGAGCCTTAAAGAAATCAGCTCCCATACCACCAATACAGATTATCTCAAAACCTGTACCATCTGGATGGTATTCTTCTTTCAGCTCCATCACAGCTTTAAGGATGGAAGCATTATAACCTCCAACCAAGCCACGGTCTGAAGTAATAACGATATAGCCTGTTTTCTTAACTGGGCGACTAATGAGCATCGGATTGGTAGAACCACCAGATCCGTTACCATGCAGAATATCCGTCAAAAGCTTACGAACCTTCTGAGCATAAACTTGAAAGTTACGTGCTGCTTCTTCAGAGCGACCTAACTTGGCAGCCGATACCATTTGCATGGCATTGGTGATTTGACTAGTATTTTTTGTTGAGGCGATTTTTGTTTTAATATCATTTAGAGATACTGCCATTTGACACCTCTATTCTTATTGGAAGCTGGATTGATTGAGAAACTCTGTAATCGCAGCATCCAAGACTGCTTCTTCTGGCAAGTCTTTTGTTTCACGAATAGTTTCCAAAATCTCTGGATGTTGTGCATCAAAGAAATCATGAAACTCTTCCTCAAAACGAACAATGTCATCTACAGGAATCGTATCCAAGAAACCATGTGTCAAAGCATAAAGAATGGTTACTTGTTTCTCAACAGGTAATGGTTTATGAACTGGTTGTTTCAGAACTTCAACGGTACGACGTCCACGATTTAACTTAGCTTGAGTAGCCGCATCCAAATCAGAACCAAACTTAGTGAAGGCTTCCAACTCACGATATGAAGCAAGGTCGATACGAAGTGTACCAGCAACCTTCTTCATAGCTTTGATTTGTGCAGAACCACCTACACGAGATACAGATGAACCCGCATCAATAGCTGGACGAATACCCGCATTGAAGAGACCATCGCCAAGGAAGATTTGACCATCTGTGATTGAAATCACGTTGGTTGCGATATAAGCAGAGATATCTCCTGCTTGTGTCTCGATAAATGGTAGAGCTGTGATTGAACCACCACCAAGTTCATCAGAAACCTTAGCTGAACGCTCAAGCAAACGGCTATGAAGATAGAAAACATCCCCAGGGAAGGCTTCACGACCTGGTGGACGACGAAGCAAGAGGGAGAGTTCACGATAAGCGACCGCTTGTTTTGAAAGATCATCATAAACGATCAAAACATGCTTCCCTTGGTACATAAACTCTTCTGCCATAGCAACCCCAGCATAAGGAGCTAGGAAGAGCAATGGAGAAGGTTGTGAAGCAGAAGCTGTCACAACGATTGTGTAGTCCAAGGCACCGTACTGACGAAGTGTTTCAACTTGCGTACGAACAGTTGACTCTTTTTGTCCAATTGCTACATAGATACAGATCATATCTTGACCTTTTTGGTTCAAAATAGCATCAATAGCGATGGTTGTTTTCCCTGTCTGACGGTCACCGATAATCAACTCACGTTGACCACGACCAATCGGAACAAGGGCATCAATAGCTTTCAAACCTGTTTGCAATGGTTCTGATACAGACTTACGTTGCATAACGCCAGGAGCCGGCGCTTCTACTGGACGAGACTTATCAGTATGGATTTCTCCAAGACCGTCAACTGGACGACCAAGTGGATCCACAACACGTCCAATAAGGCTCTCACCAACAGGAACTTCCATGATTTTACCTGTACGACGAATTGTATCGCCTTCACGAATATCTGTAAAGTCACCTAGGATGATAATCCCAATGTCTGTTGACTCCAAGTTTTGCGCCATCCCATAAGAGCCGTTTTCAAAAATCAACAGCTCTCCACTCATGGCATTTTCAAGGCCGTGAGCACGCGCAATTCCGTCCCCGATATAGGTTACAACACCTGTTTCAGATACATCAAAATTGGGTTTGAAATTTTCAATTTGTTGCTTAATTAAAGCGCTGATTTCTTGTGCGTTAATTGCCAAAAGAACACCACTTTCTATTTCAAATTTTCTTTAACAACTCGAAGTTGTTGTTTAATACTCACATCAATTGTCTTGTGATTAGCAAAAATGACAAAACCACCAATGAGTCCTTCATCAATTTGTTCTTTGACGCTCCGCACTTTCAGAGACATTTTTTTCTCTATCAATGGGAGCAGACGTTC
>CAUUXT010000191.1:0-2715 GCA_963549015.1 uncultured Streptococcus sp. | reverse complement strand
ACCAGAACTTGCTGCGTCCCATCCGAGAAGCCTTTCTATCTGGATTACCCGTTTTTGGGTCCTGTGCAGGCTTGATTTTGCTGGATAAGGAATTTATTTCTCAGGAAGAAAGTCATCTAGCGACTATGGACATAGTAGTTGAGCGCAATGCCTATGGGCGTCAACTAGGAAGCTTCTATACAGAGGCAGAATGTAAGGGAGTCGGTCAGATTCCCATGACCTTTATTCGTGGTCCGATTATCAGTAGTGTTGGAGAGGGTGTAGAAATTCTAGCAACAGTAGACGATCAAATCGTTGCAGCTCAAGAAAAAAATAAGCTGGTAACCTCTTTTCATCCAGAATTGACAGATGATGCTCGCTTGCACCAGTACTTTATCAATATGTGTAAAGAAAAAAGTTGAGAAAAGATTCTCAACTTTTTTACATGTAATAAACAATCGCGATATATTGGAGTGCAGATGCCGCTAGGATAAAGAGATGCCAAATCATGTGGAAATAAGGTTTTTTCTTAGCGTAAAATCCAGCTCCAACAGTATAACAGAGTCCGCCAGTTACCATAAGACTCCAGAAAATTGGAGTTGTTTGACTGATAATGGCAGGAATGATAGCTAGAACCAACCACCCCATGATCAAATAAAGGGCAAGGCTGAATTTCTCATTAACCTTTTTAGCAAAGATTTTATAGAGGATGCCGAAGATGGTCGTTCCCCACTGAATGGCAATAATCAGATAGCCAAACCAGTTATTCATCAAAGTCAATACGACCGGCGTGTAAGAGCCTGCGATAGCCACGTAAATCATAGAATGGTCGATGATTCGCAAGACATATTTATGGGTCGAACCATAGGCCATAGAGTGGTAAATGGTTGACGAGAGGAACATGAGAAATAGACTGATAACAAAGATAGAAACACCAAAAGACGATAAAAATCCATGTGCTTCATAACTATAGGTGGATGAAATAGGGAGTAAGATGAGCATGATGACGGCACCGACAGCATGGGTCACGCTGTTGGCAATTTCTTCTCCAAAACTGAGTTTTTTACTGAGTTTTAGGCTAGTATTCATTGGGATACCTCCTCTTCTTTGTTAAGGATTAAGTCTAGAGTTTGATGATAGAGTTTAACCGTTTGACAGCTAGTTTGGATAATAGGATTTTCTGGATCAATCCCATGGTTCATGTAGTCCACAAAAGCATCGTAGAGCTGGTCTGAGCTTGCTTGAGTTTGCAGAGTATTCAGTGTTTGAGCGATTCTTGGATTGAAAAGACAGACTTGAGAGTAGTAATAGCAATTAAACGGGCAATTTGTTTGCGTTGGTATTTTTTCTTGTCTGGCTTTGTCAGGTAACCATGTTTGACATAGTTATTGACCATGGATGCTGTTAGTCCCTTGTCTTTATCTGGAGAGATAGGGGCGCAGACTTGATTGACATAGAGTAAAACCTGATCCAGATAGAGGTCAATGTTTGGAATGTCTTCCCATTTTGGGTAGGAAAAGTTAGAATTCATTTCCAACTCCTTTTTATCTAGTTTCAATAACTAGATTATAAAATAATAAAAAACAAAAGTCAAGTTTCAACTGCTTGTAGAAAGCTTTAAATTATGCTATGATGAGAGAAAATAGTTAGAAATGAGGGGAAAAGATGGAGATTCGTTTAGCTTTTCCAAACGAAGTAGATGCGATTATGCAGGTGATGGAGGATGCCAAAAAGTGCTTAGCCAAGTCTGGTAGCGACCAGTGGCAAAATGGCTATCCAAATGCCGACATCATTATTGATGATATCATCTCTGGTCAAGCTTATGTGGCCTTGGAAGAAGGAGAACTACTAGCCTATGCTGCTGTGACCAAGAGCCCAGAAAAATCCTATGAAGCCATTTATGAAGGGAGTTGGCAGGGGGGAGAATCAGAATATCTGATCTTTCACCGTATCGCTGTGGCAGCAGATGTCCAAGGACAAGGTGTTGCTCAGACTTTCCTAGAAGGCTTGATTGAAGGTTTTGATTATCTAGATTTTCGTTCAGATACGCATGCAGAAAACAAGGCCATGCAGCATATCTTTGAAAAGCTAGGCTTCCAACAGGTTGGTAAGGTTCTAGTTGATGGGGAACGTTTGGCCTATCAGAAATTAAAAAAATGAAGCAGAATAAGTACGCAAAAATGCTCTACCCGTCGCCAATTGGAACCTTATCCTTAGTTGCTGACGAGCAATATCTGTATGGAATTTGGGTACAGGACCAAACTCATTTTGAGAGGGGATTAGGAGACGAAACGATAGAAGAAGTTGCTAGCCATCCTGTATTAGAGCAAGTTATTTCCTATTTAGATACCTATTTCGAAGGCTGTGTTCAGAATCTATCTGACTTACCTTTGGCTCCTATTGGAACAGATTTTGAAAAGCGAGTCTGGGCTTACTTACAGGCCATTCCTTATGGTCAGACAGTAACTTATGGACAAATAGCGAAAGACTTGCAAGTGGCTTCTGCCCAAGCGATTGGAGGAGCAGTGGGGCGAAATCCTTGGTCCATCCTCGTACCCTGTCATCGTGTGCTAGGGTCAGGCAATCGCTTGATAGGCTATGCATCTGGAGTCGAAAAGAAAGCCTGGCTCTTGCAACATGAAGGTGTAGCATTTCAAGAAAATAAAAAATAGAAAGAAAAGAAGATGTTAGAATTTATCGAATACCCAAAATGTTCAACTTGTAAGAAAGCAAAAA
>CAUUXT010000190.1:0-2736 GCA_963549015.1 uncultured Streptococcus sp. | reverse complement strand
TTGAGAGAGCCGAAGATGGCGAGCTGAGGAGTGCGGAAATTACTGGACACGCCGAGAGTGGCGAATACGGCTTAGATGTCGTGTGTGCATCGGTTTCTACGCTTGCCATTAACTTTATCAATTCCATTGAGAAATTTGCAGGCTATGAACCAATCTTAGAATTAAACGAAGATGAAGGTGGCTATCTAAAGGTTGAAATACCAGCGGATCTTCCTTCACACCAGAGAGAAATGACCCAGTTATTCTTCGAATCATTTTTCTTAGGTATGGCAAACTTATCGGAGAACTCTTCTGAGTTCGTCCAAACCAGAGTTATCACAGAAAACTAACACGGAGGAAAACATTATGTTAAAAATGACTCTTAACAACTTGCAACTTTTCGCCCACAAAAAAGGTGGAGGTTCTACATCAAACGGACGTGATTCACAAGCGAAACGTCTTGGAGCTAAAGCAGCTGACGGACAAACTGTAACAGGTGGATCAATCCTTTACCGTCAACGTGGTACACACATCTATCCAGGTGTAAACGTTGGACGTGGTGGAGACGATACTTTGTTCGCTAAAGTTGAAGGCGTAGTACGCTTTGAACGTAAAGGTCGCGATAAAAAACAAGTTTCTGTTTACCCAATCGCAAAATAAAAAGGTCCAGTGAACCTTTTTATCCCGAGCCTTGAAATGAAAAGGCGAGGAAGCTAGAAGTAGCATAAAATAAGGCTTTCCGAGTTTTCGGAGAGCCTATTTTTTTGTTTTGATACCCATCATTTTATTAAGTCTAGTATAGTTAGATTTTATGATGGATATTCTTTTTCCTTTGTGGAAAAATTCTGAAATATGGTATAATGAACAGATAGAGAAGTTGGGGGTAAAAGATGAACATTCAACAATTACGCTATGTTGTTGCTATTGCTAATAGCGGTACTTTCCGTGAAGCTGCTGAAAAGATGTATGTTAGTCAGCCGAGTCTGTCTATTTCTGTGCGCGATTTGGAAAAAGAGTTAGGCTTTAAAATTTTCCGTCGGACGAGTTCAGGAACGTTTTTGACACGTCGTGGTATGGAATTTTATGAGAAAGCGCAAGAATTGGTCAAAGGCTTTGATGTTTTTCAAAATCAGTATGCCAATCCTGAGGAAGAAAAGGATGAATTTTCCATTGCCAGTCAGCACTATGACTTCTTGCCACCGACGATTACGGCCTTTTCAGAACTCCATCCTGACTACAAGAACTTTCGTATTTTTGAGTCTACTACAGTTCAAATCTTAGACGAAGTGGCCCAAGGACACAGTGAGATTGGGATTATCTACCTCAACAATCAAAATAAAAAGGGCATCATGCAACGGGTTGAAAAGTTGGGCTTGGAAGTTATTGAACTAATTCCTTTCCAGACTCACATTTATCTTCGTGAAGGGCATCCTTTAGCACAGAAAGAGGAATTGGTTATGGAGGATCTAGAGGATCTACCAACGGTTCGTTTTACTCAGGAAAAGGATGAGTACCTTTATTATTCAGAGAATTTTGTTGATACTAGTGCTAGCTCCCAGATGTTTAATGTGACGGACCGTGCTACCTTAAATGGTCTTTTGGAGAGGACGGATGCTTATGCGACTGGATCTGGATTTTTAGATAGTGACAGTGTCAATGGGATTACAGTCATTCGTCTCAAGGATAATTTAGATAACCGCATGGTCTATGTCAAACGGGAAGAAGTGGAGCTTAGTCAAGCTGGGACTCTTTTCGTAGAAGTCATGCAAGAATATTTTGATCAGAAGAGGAAATCATGAAAAAAAGAGGAATAGTGGCAGTCGTTGTACTGCTTTTGATTGGGTTGGATCAGTTGGTCAAACATTATGTTGTCCAACAGATTCCACTAGGTGAAGTGCGTTCGTGGATACCCAATCTCGTTAGCTTGACCTATCTGCAAAATAGAGGAGCAGCCTTCTCCATGCTGCAAGATCAGCAGTGGTTATTTGCTGTTATTACACTGGTCGTCATGGCAGGTGCCATTTGGTATCTACATAAACACATGGAAGACTCTCTCTGGTTGGTTTTTGGATTGACTCTAATTATCGCGGGAGGTCTGGGCAACTTTATCGACAGAATGAGTCAAGGTTTTGTGGTGGATATGTTTCACCTAGACTTTATCAACTTTGCGATTTTCAATGTTGCTGACAGCTATTTGACAGTTGGTGTCATTGTTTTATTGATTGCAATGCTTAAAGAGGAAGTAAATGGAAATAAAAATTGAAACTGGTGGGGTGCGCTTAGACAAGGCTCTGTCGGACCTGACAGAATTGTCACGCAGTCTCGCTAATGAACAAATCAAGGCTGGACAAGTTTTGGTGAATGGGCAAGTAAAGAAAGCCAAATACACTGTCCAAGAGGGCGATGTGGTCACTTACCATGTGCCAGAACCGGAGGTTTTAGAGTATGTGGCTGAAGATATTCCGCTAGACATCATCTACCAAGATGAGGATGTAGCCGTTGTCAACAAACCTCAAGGGATGGTGGTTCATCCGAGCGCTGGCCATACCAGTGGAACCTTGGTCAATGCCCTCATGTACCATATCAAGGACTTGTCAGGTATCAATGGTGTTCTCCGACCGGGTATCGTTCACCGTATTGATAAGGATACGTCTGGTCTCCTTATGATTGCGAAGAATGACGAGGCCCACTTGGCACTTGCCCAAGAACTCAAGGACAAGAAGTCTCTACGCAAATACTGGGCGATTGTTCATGGCA
>CAUUXT010000189.1:0-2743 GCA_963549015.1 uncultured Streptococcus sp. | reverse complement strand
ATCCTATCAAAAAGAGAGCTAGTAAAACTAGCCCTCCCTTTTCATCCTAGAACATCTCTAGAGCAATCATGGTAATCATCGTCGCATCATAGTAGCTCTCTAAAGGTAAATCTTGTGTGAAAATGTATTTATTTTGTTGAAGAAGTTTCAGATAGCCTTCTCCCTTGTCAGATGCATAAGTAATCGGGGCCAAAAAACTACCTGCCTGGTATTGATTGAGGGCAGTTCCATTCAAGTCATAACCAGCATAAATGCGTTGCTCTCTCATAAAGAAATTCATCATCTTTTGAACGAGTTTTTGACTTCTTTCATCTTGACTTTGAGACAAGTGATAAGGCAAACGACAAGCGTTATAAGAGTACGCTCCATCGTATTGAGATTCGATTGTGTTAGCATCAACAAGACGCGCGCCTGACTTCTCAGCCCAGATGAAATCTGGCAAAAGTCCAGTATCAGAATGAGAACTGATTTGCTCCAGTTGGCCAAGCATCTTATCCTTAACATCTAGCCATTGTTTATCACCAGTTAGATTATAAAATACTTGGAAATAATGAGGTAGTGTATCAGATGTTCTCATCAGATAGTAAAAATCCGAATTTTTTTGGGCCCAATTTCCTACTTTTAGAACACCGGTCTCCTCATTATAATTAAATTGAAGAATATCAATCAAGATACTTTTGGCTTGTCCTTCATATTCCTGAGCCTTATCTGGCCACTGTTTGGCAGCTTCAATTAAAGAATAAGCGATATAGAGATCTCCATCAGTTGCATTTTGTTTCTCGACCGTCTCGCTATCATTTTTGATCACTTGCTTCCAAGACATCAACTGCGTCCCCTCAATACGATGATTTTGGTAATAACGATAAAGACTATCAAAATCTGCTTGACTTGCTTGCCCTTTTTGGGCAGCTAAAACTGTTATGAGCATGCCGTAACTTTGAGCTTCTGATAGAACTGTTGTCTCCTCAGAATCATTCGTCGTACGGACATAGGACTGATTTCCCTTAGTCACAAGAAACTGTTGGCTCCATTGGCTGTAAATTCGATTACGCATCTCGATTTTAGTCCTTCCTCTTGCTAAAAACAAGGCCAAACAAAAGATAGAAAGGATGAGCACAAACCAGACATATTTTAATTTATTCGTTTTCATAGAATCTCCTATCCTGCAAATCGCTTGGTTTTAACCCACTTGGTTTCTTTTCGTTGGAGTACTTTATCCATCACGATTGAAGAAATGGAATCAATGGATACAACGATAAACATCTGTGCATAAGAGAAATAGGCTGCCAAGGCCAACCAGATTTGTTTAGTTGTCGCTTGTCCAAATTGACTTGCCAATGCAATCATAATCTGCATCAAATAGAGACCAATCATGAGTATCCAGTTGAAGAGCATGAGCTGGGCGATGTAGATATTGTCCGCATCAAAAGCAAATGGAACCCTGACATCTGGGAAGAAAAGATTAAGGCAGATCGCTAGCACATTCGCTAGGAAAATCAAATCCGAGAGGACAATGGCAAAGTTAAACCAAAAGAAGACACAGGAATAGTTAAAGACTTCTAGTTTGACACGCCAGTTTGCTCTGCCAAATAAATGCTTAAAGTTTGAGAGAACAACTTCATAATTTCCTTTTGCCCAACGTTTACGCTGCATATAGTAACTCTTTAAGGTCTCAGGTTCTTGTTGGAAAGCCTCTGAATTATAGGCAAGGGCAATCAATTTACCACTCTGCATGATTTTGAAGGAAATATCGGTATCCTCGGTTAAGGCACCATTTTTCCAACCACCGATACTCTTTACAAAGTCGGTTTGAATGATAAAGTTGGTCCCTGGGATACGCCCAATTTTAAAGAGATGCCACATCCCAACGTGGTGCACACGCTGAGTAACAACGATTTCTTGGTTGATACAACGAGTCAAGAAATTTTGATTGGCATTTCGAGTCTTGTTGCGACCGAAAGATGCCACGTGACGTTCTGGATCCTTCATCACTTCTTTGACAAGGAAATATAGGGCATTCTTTTCAGGCATGGCATCCGCATCATAGACACAGATGTATTCACCTGTTGCAATCTGCAAAGCATCATTTAGAACACCTGCTTTTCCTCCTGTACCAGTACGGTCGATAACAGTCAGATTTCTTCCTGCATATTCAGGCAGAGCTTGTACAGATAAGCACTCTGCATAGGTGTTATCCGAACAGTTATCTGCAAATAGAAGCAACTCCACACGATCGTGAGGGTAATTCATATCCAAGATAGCTTTTGCCGTCTGTGCAATAACCACATCCTCATTATGAGCAGGTACGACAATGGTAACCTTCGGATAATAAGGCAGTAGCGAGATATCCACACGAAAATCACTGTGTTTAAACCAAAAGTGAACAGCTGAAAAGAGAATTACCAAGCCCCATGCTAGAGAAATCCAAATAGTAAGCAGGGTAAAAATCATTAACATTTGACTAATCATGATTCACCGCCTTAAAATTTTTGTTCACTCGATGGTAAAGAATATTGTAAGCAATAAATAGTATGATAAAACAAATGCCAAAGGCGAGACTGAGTCCCAAAGCAATACCAAAAAATAGTTCGGTTAAAGTCATGTTTCCCTCCTAATATTCTACAATTACATCTGTCTCTAATTGACGTTTGAGATGACTGACAACATCTGCGTAGTCTTGGTATTTATCTTTATTATCAGAGTTAATCTCCAAATACCCTGTTTGGAACTGAATTCCTTGATT
>CAUUXT010000188.1:0-2757 GCA_963549015.1 uncultured Streptococcus sp. | reverse complement strand
TTCAGCTTTACTGTCCCTCAAGGTGAGTACCTTCTCCTTGGTGACGATCGTTTAGTCTCTAGCGACAGCCGCCATGTCGGTACTTTCAAGGCCAGCGATATCAAAGGCGAAGCAAAATTCCGTTTCTGGCCACTTAACCGTATCGGAACTTTTTAAGATAAGGAAGAGGCCGAGAATGCTAAGTCTCAGCCTCTTTTTCTATTGCGAGAAGAAGGCCTTTTCGTCATCTAGCTTTTCAAAGTGGCCAAGAGACCAATTCTCACGAACTCATGTAAAGGAAACCTATGGAAGTTTATTTTTCAGGCACCATTGAACGCATTATTTTTGAAAATCCCAGTAATTTTTATCGCATCCTCCTCTTAGATATCGAAGATACCGATGTGGAGGACTTTGACGATTTTGAAATCATCGTTACAGGAACCATGGCGGACGTGATTGAAGGGGAAGACTACACTTTTTGGGGGCAAATTGTTCAGCACTCCAAGTATGGGGAACAGCTTCAGATCAGCCGTTATGAACGCGCAAAACCAACCAAAAATGGGCTGGTCAAGTACTTTTCCAGTAGCCATTTCAAGGGGATTGGTCTCAAAACGGCCAAAAAAATCGTGGATAGCTATGGTGACAATACCATAGACGAAATTCTGGAGCATCCTGAAAAGCTGGAAAGCATTGCTGGACTCTCTACCAAAAACCGTGAGGCTTTTGTCTCCACCCTCCGTCTCAACTATGGGACAGAAATGGTCTTGGCTAAACTTGCCAACTACGGCATTCCCAATAAACTAGCCTTTCAGATTCAAGACTTTTACAAGGAAAAAACGCTGGATATTGTCGAAAATTATCCCTATCAACTGGTTGAGGATATCAAGGGTTTGGGCTTTACCATTGCTGACCAATTAGCCGCCGAACTAGGTATCGAAAGCCAAGCTCCCGAGCGCTTCCGTGCTGGCCTTGTCCACAGTCTCTTTCAAGGCTGTATGGATACGGGTGATACCTATATGGAAGCCCGTGATTTGCTGGAACAGACACTTACTCTCCTCGAGTCTTCCCGTCCCGTGGAACTCGATCCCAGCCAAGTAGCTCAGGAATTAGCTCATTTGATCGAAGAAGATAAAATCCAACAGGTAGATACCAAAATCTTTGATAACAGCCTCTTTTTCGCCGAAGAAGGCATCCGCAATAACTTGGTTCGTATCCTCGAAAAAGGAAAGCAAAAGAGTCAGGATTTAGAAACCATTCAAAAGCATATCGCTAGTGTTGAGGAAGAACTGGGTATCCAATACGATAGTATCCAAAAGCAAGCTATCTGTGACGCCATCCAGAACAAGGTCTTTATCCTGACAGGTGGACCTGGTACAGGTAAAACCACTGTTATCAATGGGATTATCGCTGTCTATGCCCTGCTTGAAGGACTCAATCTCAAGAAAAAGAGCAACTTACCTATTCTTCTCGCTGCCCCAACTGGTCGAGCCGCTCGGCGCATGAATGAATTGACAGGATTGCCAAGTGCTACCATACACCGCCATTTGGGAATGACGGGAGACGATGATACCAGCCATCTGGAAGATTATCTGGACGCCGACTTTATCATCGTGGATGAGTTTTCTATGGTTGATACTTGGCTAGCCAACCAACTCTTCTCCAACATTTCTTCTAACAGTAAAATTCTCATCGTGGGCGATAGCGACCAGTTGCCTTCTGTCAGTCCTGGACAAGTTCTGGCCGACCTGCTCCAGATATCCCTGATTCCCCAGACTCGCTTGGAACGGATTTACCGTCAGAGCGAAGAATCAACCATCGTTACCTTGGCTAGTCAAATTCGACAAGGCATCTTGCCAGCCGACTTTACTCAGAAAAAAGCAGACCGCTCCTACTTTGAAATTGCTAGTGGTCATATCCCAGCTACCATTGAGAAAATTCTTGGTGCTGCCCTCAGAAGTGGCATTCCGGCTCGTGATATTCAGGTGCTAGCGCCTATGTATCGAGGTACTGCAGGTATTGATGCCATCAATCAGCTCATGCAAGACCTGCTCAATCCACCACAAAAAGACCAACTCAGTTTTGAAGCTCCCCAATGCTTCTATCGCAAGGGTGACAAGGTCATTCACCTAGTCAACGATGCCGAAGTCAATGTCTTTAACGGAGACCTAGGCTACATCACAGATCTGATTCCTGGAAAATACACTGAGTCCAAACAAGACGAGATTGTCATTGATTTCGATGGCAATGAGGTCATCTATCCTCGAAACGAATGGTACAAGATTCGACTGGCCTATGCCATGAGTATTCATAAGTCGCAGGGAAGTGAGTTTCCTGTTGTCATCCTGCCCATCACTAGTACTAGCAAGCGCATGCTGGAACGCAATCTCATCTACACAGCTATCACACGGGCCAAGAGCAAGCTCATCCTTCTTGGCGAGTTACAGGCCTTTGACTATGCAGTCAAGCATATCGGGACTGCTCGCAAGACCTATCTGATTGAACGCTTCAGTGATCTAATTGAAAATAATATTAAAGAAAGTAAACAAGCCTTCTCTGAAACTGCCACAGCAAGTGACTCTGAACAATCCTACATCCTCACCGAGGAAAACTGGTCTAGCATCCCAGCCATGATTAGGATTACAGATGCAGACTTAAAAGAGATTTTTGGAAAATAGTGCAACAGAAATCCCACCTAGTCAGGTGGGATTTTTGTTTATTAATACTCAATGAAAATCATAGAGTAAACTAGGAAGATAGCCGCAAGCTGTACTTGAGTAC
>CAUUXT010000187.1:0-2773 GCA_963549015.1 uncultured Streptococcus sp. | reverse complement strand
AGTCGCTATCTTGAATTCCAGAAGCCTGTTTGATGTCATCCGCCTGCGTGTTCCTATTTCCCTTAACCTCGATATTTTTGATGGTCGAAAGCGGAGTCAACAGATAGACTGAAAGAAGGAGGATCAGTAGACTGGGTACCAAGATACTCACAGCTCGCCAAATATGAACAGGCGCAATTTGAGGTTTGGCTGGTTTCTCTGATTTTTTGGTTTTTTCTTTTTTCTTCTTTTCTTTTTCTTCTTTGACTTTCAGGTCATCCTTTTTAGATTTTTTTTCTTTTTCGGATGATTCTTCGTCTGGAACAGTTTCGTTCTGGTCGGAATCACTTGATGACTTCTTACTTTCCTCTAACGACTTAGAGTTTTTCCCCATTCGAGCTTGTTTTTCCTTTTCCTTCTCCTCAGCTAGGGCAGCTTCTTCCTCAGCTTTCTTCTTCAGGTATTCCTGGTTTCGTTTCTGCCATTCAGACAATTCTTGCTTCTGGTTTGATTCTTTGTTCTTATCCTTTGACATTGATATTCCTTATGATAGGTCTTTTCTTAGTAGATCGTAAAAATCCGCAAGAGATTTCAATTCAGTTGATGCCTTCATGTTAGCTTGGTACTGATCCTTGTGACTAAGCAAGTGACTGAGTTTCGCCTCCAAGCTTTTCAAGGTCAAGTCACTTTCTTGAAGTTCTTCTGCATAGCCTTTCTTAACAAAGTAGGCTGCATTTTCAATCTGGTCTCCTCGACTTGCTTCACGCCCCAATGGTACGATGAGATGGAGTTTAGCCATGGCCAAGAGCTCAAAAATCGTATTGGCACCACCACGCGTCACCACCACATCTGCCATCTCCATCAAGGGTTGATAGAGATTGGTCACATAGTCAACACGAAAGAGATTTTGACTCAACTCATTGAGGTTTGAATCTCCAGTTAAATTGATAATATTGTAGCGCTCTGTCAACTCTTTTTTATGGTCTGTCACTAATTGGTTAAATACACGAGCGCCTGCAGAACCACCAACAAACAATACAGTTGGCAATTTTGGATTAAAGTGGGTTTGGATATCCATCAATTCATCTGGCTCTGGAGTGTTTTGGTCCGAAACCTTGGTCACTGCTCCCACATGCTCAACTTTTGCGAGACCAGCAGCCTGCTCAAATGTTGAATACATCTTAGTCGCAAATTTGTAGGCAATTTTATTGGCCAAACCCATAGATAGGTCAGATTCGTGGATAAAGACAGGTACTCCAGACACACGCGCAGCGATAACAGGCGGTACAGAGACAAATCCCCCTTTAGAAAAGAGAGCTTGCGGACGAAGTCGTAACATGATAAAGAGGGATTGGATAATTCCCCAACCAACTTTGAAGACATCCAGCATATTTTGCCAAGAAAAATAGCGACGCAACTTCCCAGTCGCAATGGAGTGGAAGGTCACATTCAAACCTGACTTGAGGATTTCTTGGTGTTCGATTCCGTGTTTATCACCAATATAGTGAACTTCCCAGCCGTCTTCGATGAACTTAGGCATTAACAAAAGATTGAGGGTGACATGTCCAACCGTCCCCCCACCTGTAAAAACAATTTTTTTCATATTATTCCTTTAACTCCGCTACTGTGTCGATAAAGAGGTCGCCACGTACTTCAAAGTTAGCATACATATCCCAGCTAGCATTTGCAGGACTGAGAAGGACTACATCTCCTTGAGTCGCAAGCTCATAGGCCTTGCGGGTCGCATCTGCAATATCAGTGGCATCCACATAAGCCACACCAGCCTTATCCGCTGCCCGTTTGACACGCTCAGCAGATTGACCAAGGATGACCATCTTCTTGAGTCCAGTAATATCTGGCACCAATTCATCAAACTCATTGCCACGATCCAAACCACCTGCAATCAAAATGACCTTGCTGTTGTCAAATCCTGACAAGGCTTTTTGAGTAGCTAGGATATTGGTTGACTTGCTATCGTTATAGAATTTGACCCCCTTGATTTCATCCACAAACTGGAGACGGTGTTTAACACCACCAAAGGATGAAAGAGTTTCCTTAATCGTTTGGTTGGCTACACCTCGGAGCTTGGCTACAGCAATAGTCGCAAGGGCATTCTCCACATTGTGGCTACCTGGAACTCCGATTTCATCAGCTGCCATGACCACTTCGCCACGGAAATAGAGTTGACCATCTGCAAGATAGGCTCCATCAACCTTTTCCAATGTTGAAAATGGAACAACAGTAGCCTGTGTTTTGCTAGCCAATTCTTTTGCCAAGTCTTGGTTAAAGTTCAAGACAAGGAAATCAGCTGCTGTCATATTATTTTGGATATTCCACTTAGCTGCTACATAGGCCTCAAAAGAACCATGGTAGTCGATATGAGTGGGCATGAGGTTGGTAATAACCGCAATCTCAGGATGAAATTCTTGAACACCCATCAGTTGGAAAGAAGAAAGTTCCATGACAAGTGTGTCCTTGGCTGTCGCAGTTTGAGCCACTTGACTGGCAGGATAGCCGATGTTCCCTGACAAGAGACCGTGTTGACCGGCAGCAGTCAAAACTTCCCCAATCATCGTCGTTGTGGTTGTTTTCCCATTTGAACCTGTGATACCGATAATTGGCGCTTCTGAGATTAAATAAGCCAATTCCACCTCAGTCAAGACTGGAATTCCCTTTGCCAGAGCCTTCTCAATCATGGGATTGCTATAAGGGATACCTGGATTTTTCACCATCAGAGCGAAATCTTCATCCAACAATTCCAAAGGATGCCCACCAGTGACAACCTTGATTCCCT
>CAUUXT010000186.1:0-2778 GCA_963549015.1 uncultured Streptococcus sp. | reverse complement strand
AAAAAGATGTTAGAACACGATATTAAAAAAATCCTCGTTTCACATGATGAAATTACAGAAGCGGCTAAAAAGCTAGGTGAACAATTAACCAAAGACTATGAGGGGAAAAATCCAATTCTTGTTGGAATTTTGAAAGGATCGATTCCTTTTATGGCTGAATTGGTTAAGCATATTGATACGCATATTGAGTTGGACTTCATGATGGTATCTAGCTACCATGGTGGAACAGCAAGTAGTGGTGTGATCAATATCAAGCAAGACGTGACTCAAGATATCAAAGGAAGACATGTTTTATTTGTAGAGGATATCATCGATACAGGTCAAACTTTGAAGAATTTGCGAGATATGTTTATTGAAAGAGAAGCAGCTTCTGTTAAAATCGCGACTTTGTTGGACAAACCAGAGGGACGTGTTGTTGAAATTGAAGCGGATTATACTTGCTTTACTATTCCAAATGAGTTTGTAGTAGGTTATGGTCTAGATTATAAAGAAAATTATCGTAACCTTCCTTATGTCGGAGTATTGAAAGAAGAAGTTTATTCAAATTAGAAAGATTTATCTTTAATGAAAAAACAAAATAATGGTTTAGTTAGAAACCCATTTCTCTACTTGTTAATTATCTTCTTCCTAGTGACAGGATTCCAGTATTTTTACTCTGGAAATACTGCTGGACGAAGCGAAAAAATTAACTATACAGAATTGGTAAAAGAAATTACAGCAGACAATGTAAAAGAATTAACCTATCAGCCAAATGGTAGCATCATTGAAGTGTCTGGTATTTATAAAAATCCTAAGACTAGTAAAGAAGAAACAGGAATTCAATTTTTCACTCCTGCTGCCACGACAGTAGAAAGATTCTCAAGTACTATTCTTCCGTCTGATTCAACAGTTTCAGAATTGCAAAAACTTGCTTCTGAACATCAGGCAGAAGTAACAGTCAAACATGAGAGTTCAAGCGGTATGTGGATCAATATCCTTGTCTCTGTTGTGCCATTTGCTATTCTTTTCTTCTTCCTATTCTCTATGATGGGAAATATGGGAGGAAATAGTGGCCGAAATCCAATGAGTTTTGGACGTAGTAAGGCCAAAGCTGCAAACAAAGAAGATATCAAGGTACGATTCTCAGATGTTGCGGGTGCTGAGGAAGAGAAACAAGAATTAGTAGAAGTTGTTGAATTCCTAAAAGACCCAAAACGATTTACAAAACTTGGTGCGCGTATTCCTGCGGGTGTTCTTTTGGAGGGACCTCCGGGAACAGGTAAGACCTTACTTGCTAAGGCAGTTGCTGGAGAAGCAGGGGTTCCGTTCTTTAGTATCTCAGGATCTGACTTTGTAGAAATGTTTGTCGGAGTTGGTGCAAGTCGTGTTCGTTCTCTTTTTGAGGATGCAAAAAAAGCAGCGCCAGCTATCATCTTTATCGATGAAATTGATGCTGTTGGTCGCCAACGTGGTGTCGGCCTCGGTGGAGGAAATGATGAACGTGAGCAAACTTTGAACCAACTCCTGATTGAGATGGATGGTTTTGAGGGAAATGAAGGAATCATCGTTATCGCTGCAACTAACCGTTCAGATGTTCTTGATCCAGCTCTTCTCCGCCCAGGACGTTTCGATAGAAAAGTCTTAGTTGGCCGTCCTGATGTTAAAGGTCGTGAAGCAATCTTGAAAGTTCACGCTAAAAATAAACCTCTGGCAGACGATGTTGATTTGAAACTGGTTGCCCAACAAACCCCAGGCTTTGTGGGAGCTGACTTAGAAAATGTTCTAAACGAGGCAGCCTTGGTTGCAGCCCGTCGAAACAAATCAATCATTGATGCTTCAGATATTGATGAGGCAGAGGACAGAGTGATTGCTGGACCATCTAAGAAGGATAAAACAGTATCACAAAGAGAACGTGAGTTGGTTGCCTACCACGAGGCTGGACATACCATTGTTGGTTTAGTCTTGTCAAATGCCCGTGTTGTTCATAAAGTTACCATTGTACCACGTGGACGTGCAGGTGGCTACATGATTGCACTTCCGAAAGAGGATCAAATGCTTCTATCTAAAGAAGACATGAAAGAGCAATTGGCAGGTTTGATGGGTGGTCGTGTAGCTGAAGAGATTATCTTTAATGTCCAAACGACAGGAGCTTCAAATGACTTTGAACAAGCTACACAGATGGCTCGTGCAATGGTCACTGAATACGGTATGAGTGAAAAACTTGGCCCAGTTCAATACGAAGGTAATCATGCTATGTTTGGTGCACAAAGTCCTCAAAAATCAATTTCAGAACAAACAGCCTATGAGATTGATGAGGAAGTTCGTTCATTATTAAATGAGGCACGAAATAAAGCAGCTGAAATTATCCAATCAAATCGTGAGACACACAAATTGATTGCAGAAGCATTGTTGAAATATGAAACATTGGATAGTACACAGATTAAATCTCTTTATGAAACAGGAAAAATGCCTGAGACAGTGGAAGAGGAATCTCATGCACTATCTTATGATGAAGTAAAATCAAAAATGAGTGAAGAAAAATAAATTTAGAGAGGTTCGACCTCTCTTTTTATGTTCTAATGTGATGGTTACCGAGCAGATGCTCTGATAGTCGACCCCCCCTCGGACAGGTTTAGACGACAAATTATTAGGTACAATCTTAGCCTATGTACCAGAAAAAATGATTTATGTATCCTGCAATGTTTCGACCTTAGCTCGAGATTTAGTTAAACTAGTAAAAGTTTATGATCTCCAGTATATCCAGTCAGTTGATATGTTTCCCCACACTGCACGAACAGA
>CAUUXT010000185.1:0-2793 GCA_963549015.1 uncultured Streptococcus sp. | reverse complement strand
ACCTGCCTATATAGACTTTATCGCTCAGAATGGCAAGGAAAATACTCTGGCACTAGCCAAGCGTTATTCCCGAGAAACAGTCGCTCCTATCCTTGGGAATACCACGGGGAAGACCTACACCTACATCAACCCAATTTCTATCTTTCACGGAGCAGAACTCTATGAAAATGGAGGAAACTATTACTACTCGAGACAGGTACGCTTTAACCTCTATATTATGAAATTCTTTAATTTCTTCTAAACATCTGGTTTTACCAGGTGTTTTTCACTATAAGCTTTCTTTAAGATTGTTTTATTAACCTAGAAAGGTAAAGGAGGGAATACCCCATGAGAAAGAAATTCTTTCTAACAAGTGCTGCAGTATTGTGGGCCGCAACAGCTATGACGAGTGTCCACGCAGCAACCGATGTTCAAAAAGTAATCGATGAAACCTATGTACAACCCGAATATGTCCTAGGTTCTTCTCTATCTGAAGACCAGAAAAATCAAACTCTTAGCAAACTTGGCTATGACGCATCAAAAGACACCAAAGATATCAAAACTATGACACCTGATGTCTATTCGAAAATCATGAATGTGGCTAATGATGCTAGTTTACAGCTTTATTCGTCAGCCAAGATTCAAAAGCTGGGGGACAAGTCGCCTCTAGAAGTCAAGATTGAAACGCCTGAAAATATCACCAAGGTGACGCAGGATATGTACCGTAACGCAGCAGTGACGCTGGGAGTGGAGCATGCCAAAATCACAGTTGCAGCTCCTATTCCAGTTACAGGAGAAAGCGCTCTAGCAGGAATTTACTACTCGTTAGAGGCCAATGGTGCTAAAGTACCGCAAGCCAATAAAGACTTGGCCCAAGAAGAACTAAAAGCCTTGTCCGATATCAATGCTGAAAACAAGGACAAGTCAGGTTATGATGCCAATAAGCTCAATGCGGCTATGACAGATATCAAGGCAGGAATTGCAAAGACAAAAGAAGCCAAAGGAAGTCTGACAGAGAAAGATGTCCGCAAAATCGTTGAAGACACGCTAAAAAACTACAAACTTGATCAGGTTATAACAGGAAATCAGGTCAATATCATCATCAATTTTGCCCTCAACCTCTCAAAGAGTGACATTTTGAATAATGCTGATTTCACTAAAACCCTAAATGACCTCAAGGAAAGCATCGTTTCTCAAGCTGGAGATAGTTTTAAAAATATCAACCTCAACTTTGATGCTAATAAAGCGCTAGAAGATGGAGGCAACTTCTTTAGCTCTCTTTGGCAAGCTATTGTCAACTTCTTCAAGAGTTTTGGTGCTTAGGTTATTTCATGATATAATAGATGGTAACAGAATGTTGCCGTCTTTTTTGTTGGCCAATAGAAAGTGAAGAATATGTTAAAGAAAAATGATATTGTAGAAGTTGAAATTGTTGATTTGACCCATGAAGGTGCAGGGGTCGCCAAGGTAGAAGGTTTGGTTTTCTTTGTAGAGAATGCTCTACCAACTGAGAAAATCCTCATGCGTGTCCTTAAGGTCAATAAAAAGATTGGCTATGGGAAGGTTGAAGAATACCTTGTTCAGTCATCTCATCGTAACCAAGACCTAGATTTGGCTTATCTACGATCAGGTATCGCTGATTTGGGGCATCTTGCCTATCCAGAGCAGCTCAAGTTTAAAAGCAAGCAAGTCAAAGATAGTCTCTATAAGATTGCTGGAATTGCAAATGTAGAGGTTACTGAAACGCTTGGTATGGAACATCCAGTCAAGTATCGAAATAAGGCGCAGGTGCCTGTTCGTCGTGTCAATGGCGTCTTGGAAACGGGCTTTTTCCGTAAGAATTCGCATGATCTCATGCCTCTCGAAGACTTTTTTATCCAAGACCCTGTTATTGATGAGGTAGTAGTAGCCCTACGTGACTTATTCCGTCGTTATGATTTGAAACCTTATGATGAAAAGGAACAGTCTGGCTTGATTCGGAACCTCGTTGTGCGTCGTGGTCATTACTCAGGACAAATCATGGTCGTTTTGGTGACAACTCGACCAAAAATTTTCCGAGTTGAACAGTTGATTGAACAATTAATCAAGCAGTTCCCAGAGTTTGTCTCTGTCATGCAAAATATCAACGACCAGAATACCAATGCGATTTTTGGTAAGGAGTGGCGCACCCTTTATGGACAAGACTATATTACCGACCAGATGTTGGGAAATGACTTCCAAATCGCTGGCCCAGCCTTTTATCAAGTCAATACAGAAATGGCTGAAAAACTTTACCAAACAGCTATTGACTTTGCGGAGTTAAAAGAAGATGATGTGGTTATTGATGCCTATTCAGGAATTGGAACGATTGGATTGTCCGTCGCCATGCATGTTAAAGAAGTCTACGGTGTTGAAGTGATTCCAGAAGCCGTGGAGAATAGTAAGAAGAATGCTGCATTAAACAATATTACAAATGCCCACTATGTCTGTGACACAGCTGAAAATGCCATGAAGAACTGGCTCAAGGAAGGTATTCACCCAACCGTTATATTGGTTGATCCACCACGCAAGGGCTTAACCGAAAGCTTTATCAAAGCAAGCAGCCAAACAGGAGCAGACCGTATTGCCTATATCTCCTGTAATGTCGCAACCATGGCACGTGATATCAAACTATATCAAGAATTGGGATATAAATTGAAGAAAGTACAGCCAGTGGATCTGTTTCCTCAAACGCATCATGTTGAGTGTGTGAGTTTGTTAGTGAAACGTAGTTAATCCTCTAACTTTTTCATTTTAAGGCGAGAAGGCTTCAAAGCTCCACTGGAGCTTTGAACT
>CAUUXT010000184.1:0-2814 GCA_963549015.1 uncultured Streptococcus sp. | reverse complement strand
TCCTTGTTAACCACTTTTTCGACATTGGTAGTTGCCTGCTCAAGGGTCAAACCTTCATTGTTCATGAGGATATAGCGAGAGATGTTCCAGATCTTGTTAATGAAGTTCCATGAAGCATCCATTTTCTCGTAAGAGAAGCGCACGTCTTGCCCTGGTGCAGAACCGTTTGAAAGGAACCAACGAAGGCTATCTGTTCCGTACTTATCAATAACATCCATTGGATCAATCCCGTTACCGAGGGATTTAGACATCTTGCGTCCTTGCTCATCACGAATGAGACCATGAATCAAGGCATTTTTGAATGGCGACTTGCCAGTAAATTCCAAACCTTGGAAAATCATCCGAGACACCCAGAACGGAATAATATCATAACCAGTCACCAAAGTTGATGTTGGATAATAACGTTTAAAGTCTTCTGAGTCGACATCCGGCCAGCCCATGGTAGAGAATGGCCAAAGGGCAGAACTGAACCACGTATCCAATACGTCCTCATCCTGAGTCCATCCGTCACCTTCTGGAGCTTCTTCACCGACATACATTTCACCCTCAGCATTGTACCAAGCAGGGATTTGGTGACCCCACCAGAGCTGACGAGAGATTACCCAGTCATGGACATTTTCCATCCATTGGAGGAAGGTATCGTTGAAACGAGGTGGGTAGAATTCTACCTTGTCCTCTGTATCTTGGTTAGCAATAGCATTTTTCGCCAATTGGTCCATCTTGACGAACCACTGAGTAGACAAGCGTGGTTCAACCACAACACCTGTACGCTCTGAGTGACCGACACTGTGGACACGTTTTTCGATTTTAACGAGGGCACCGATTTCTTCCAACTTGGCAACGACTGCTTTACGAGCTTCAAAACGATCCATACCTGCAAATTCGAAGGCCAAGTCATTCATAGTTCCGTCGTCGTTCATGACGTTGACTTGTGGCAAGTTGTGTCGTTGACCAACCAAGAAGTCGTTTGGATCGTGGGCAGGCGTGATTTTCACGACACCTGTACCAAACTCAGGATCCGCGTGCTCATCTCCAACAATCGGAATCAATTTATTAGCGATTGGAAGGATGACGTTTTGACCAATCAAGTCCTTGTAGCGAGGATCTTCTGGGTTGACCGCAACAGCTACGTCCCCAAACATGGTCTCAGGACGAGTTGTCGCAACTTCAAGGGCGCGTGAACCATCTTCTAGCATGTAGTTCATGTGGTAGAAGGCACCTTCGACATCCTTGTGGATCACCTCGATATCAGACAAGGCTGTGCGAGCAGCTGGGTCCCAGTTGATGATAAACTCACCACGGTAGATCCAGCCTTTTTTGTAAAGTTCCACAAAGACCTTGCGAACGGCTTTTGACAAACCTTCATCAAGAGTGAAACGCTCACGAGAGTAGTCTACAGAGAGCCCCATCTTGCCCCATTGTTCCTTGATGGTAGTGGCATATTCGTCTTTCCATTCCCAGACTTTCTCGAGGAATTTCTCACGACCAAGGTCATAGCGGGAAATGCCCTCACCACGCAAGCGCTCCTCAACCTTAGCCTGAGTGGCAATTCCAGCGTGGTCCATACCTGGAAGCCAAAGCGTATCAAAACCTTGCATGCGTTTTTGACGGATGATGATATCTTGCAAAGTTGTATCCCAAGCGTGACCCAGGTGGAGTTTCCCAGTTACGTTTGGTGGTGGAATGACGATTGAATAAGGCTTAGCCTTTTGATCGCCTGAAGGCTTGAAAACATCAGCATCAAGCCATTTTTGGTAACGACCAGCCTCAACCTCAGCTGGATTGTATTTAGGTGAAAGTTCTTTAGACATGTGTGTTCTCCTTGTTTAAGTAGTTCAATATCTTAAAAATTTGTTCTAATTCTTGTTTTTTCATATAAGAAGTCATATAGTCATAATCTGGCAATCCAGTTTTAGTAACTGGCAACATAATCTTTTGACGTTTCATGCGTTCGCCATTGAATTTATAACCATAGGCATACTTGATTTTTTGCGACAAAATCATTTGTTTCAAGAAAAGGTAGGTATATTTGTTTCCGTATATCTCGTCCTTCCATTTCAAACGTTTGACATCATCAGAAAAAATGGCTTCGTAGGGATGATAGAAATTTTCAACAACACTACCATTGTAATTTACACCGAGTACATTTGCATCAAGACTTTTATTTGTATTAGATACAAAAGCTGTAACTCCATTATCACTATCGCTAGCACCTACAAATGGTCTCAATCCAATTTCTTGATTTGCTTTTGTCAAACGAACGCCTGATTTAATCTCACAAATATCCTCAATCCAGAAATCTTTCCAAGAAATTTCACAAACTTTTTCTTCAAGAATGTTCTTCACTCTGATATATATATATATATTCGAGCACTTCTTGGGCTTTATCCAGTTCTAATTTTTTCACAAAGTCAGACATATATTGGAAATTAGGGTTACCTTCTTTATCAACTGGAAGAATGAGTTTTTCTCTTTTTATACGGGTGTCGTTAATCTCTCTGTTAAAAGAATATTTTTCTTCTAAGCGTTTAACAACGGTAGATAAAAATAGATAAGCGTATTTGTCTGCATTCTCAGACTTTAAAGCTGTTACGTGATCACTAGCCACAAACTCAAATTGCTGATAAAAAGTGGAACCGACACTTCCGCTATTGGCAAGAGTGAGGACATCTTCAAATTTCCGAACCCCTGTTTCATTTCCAATAAAGGCATCTACACCATTGTTTTCGGAAGTTGAGGAAATATAAGGTTTAGGACCATCTGTCTGATTAGCTTTTGTCAGACGTTTTCCTCTTTGAATTTCTTGAAAAACTT
>CAUUXT010000183.1:0-2834 GCA_963549015.1 uncultured Streptococcus sp. | reverse complement strand
GCAGTAGATGAAGGTAGCGAGTTTATCCCTCATTATACTAGTGATGGGAAATTCCTCTACCATGAACTCTCTCCATATACGAGTATCAAAGTAGCTCCACACACCTCTGCTATGGTTATTGGTAAGAAGTACTACTCAACTGATGGAGAGCACTTTGATGGCTTTACCATTAAAAATCCTTTCCTCTATAAAAACTTAAGAGAACCAAGTAATTATAGTGCAGCTGAATTGGATAAACTGTATTCGATGATGAACTTGCAGGATAGTCCTCTAGCAGGTAAAGGAGCGACTTTCAAAGAAGCTGAGGAACGCTATGGTGTCAATGCCCTTTACTTGATGGCTCATAGCGCTCTTGAAAGTGCGTGGGGACGCAGTCAAATTGCCAGAGATAAGAACAACTTCTTTGGTATTGCAGCCTATGATACTAGCCCATATCTCTCAGCCAAGAGCTTTGATGATGTGGATAAAGGAATCCTCGGGGCGGCCAAGTGGATTCGTGAGAATTACATTGACTATGGCAGAGACCACCTTGGAAATAAAGCGACCGGAATGAATGTTCGCTATGCTTCTGATCCATACTGGGGTGAGAAGATAGCCAGCATCATGATGACTATCAACAGCAAACTTGGTGGGAAAGACTAATCAAAATAAACCAACGGTAACTACTGAAAAGTGGTTATCGTTTTTGTTTTGGACATTGGAGGAGAAATAGTATAATAACAGTCTCTTTAGTCTTGAATAATTAACAAAATGATAGTAAAATGTAAGAGGAGATGTTAATCTAATTACTATACAAAAAGGAGATTTTTATGAAAAAGCTACTATCCTTCTCAATTGCCTTGCTTTCGATTACAACACTAGTTGCTTGTTCTGGATATAAGGTAGAATCAAAGGTTCCAGAAGAAAAAATTGAACAGAAGCAAACCAAGTTCGATGAAAAGTTATTTAAAGAAGCTGGACTCTTACCTTTTAAAAATGAAAAGCAACTAGAACTTGGGGAATTGGATTCTAAATCACGCGCGACGGGTGCTCATATTCAACTCAAGGACAGCGATGAGCCAACTGAGAAGAGAGAGTCCAAGTTGACTTATGATCCAGTTGGATGGCACAATTATAAATTCTTTTATGGTGACGGTAAAAAAGAAGCTTGGTTGATGAGTAGAGGTCATCTGATTGGTTATCAGTTTAGCGGATTAAACGATGAAAAGAAAAACTTGGTCCCTATGACTAATTGGCTCAATGCTGGAAATTATTCTGGAACAGATGATCAAAACTAAAGTAGCATGCTTTACTATGAAAATCGATTGGACTCCTGGTTGGCCAACCATCCAAACTACTATCTTGATTATAAGGTGACCCCAATCTATCAAAAGGATGAATTGATCCCGAGACAGATTGAGTTGCAATATGTGGGAATAGATGAAAATGGCAAACTCTTGGAGATTAAGTTGGGTGGTAGTAAGGAAAAGGTTGATCAGTATTCAGTGACACATGTTATTCTAGACAATGTTTCAGCTAATGCGGAAATCAATTATTTGGATGGTACTGCCAAAAATACAGTTGAAAACAAAGAAGAAAAAGCCAAGAAAGAGGCTGAGGAAAAAGAAGCAGCTGAAAAGAAAGCAAAAGAAGAAGAACAAGAAAAAGCTCGCCAAGCCGCACAAGAAAAGGAAGAAAGCCAGGAGTCAAACTCGCAATCAACAAATTCAGGTGGCTACTTCAGAGATAGAAAAGGGAGATGGCACAGACCAAATGGTAAATTTGCTTCTAAGAAAGAAATCAGAGAAGCTGGATTGCAGTGGTAGGAAGAATTTAGTAGATATACAGTCAAAAAGCCGTTGGAAAACGGTTTTTTGTTATAATTAAATTAAGAATGTAGCATTAAAGGAGAACAACATGACTTTTGAAGAAATCTTGCCTGGATTAAAGGCTAAGAAAAAATATGTACGAACTGGTTGGGGAGGGGCTGAAAACTATGTGCAGCTTTTTGACACCATCGAGCAAAATGGGGTTGCACTTGAAGTGACGCCTTATTTCCTAATCAACGTGTCTGGAGAAGGGGAAGGTTTTTCCATGTGGAGTCCGACACCTTGTGATGTTTTGGCGACGGATTGGGTAGAAGTGCATGACTAGACGCGTATTGATTACAGGAGTAAGTTCAGGTATCGGACTTGATCAAGCTCGACTCTTTTTAGAGAATGGCTATCAAGTTTATGGTGTGGATCAAGGAGAAAATCCAGTTTTAGATGGTGATTTCCACTTTTTACAGAGAGATTTGACCTTGGACTTGAAGCCAATTTTTGACTGGTGTCCTTATGTGGATATTTTGTGCAATACTGCTGGAGTTTTGGATGATTATAAACCGCTTTTGGAACAATCAGCTCAGGAAATTCAAGAGATTTTTGAAATCAACTACGTGACTCCTGTTGAGTTGACTCGTTATTATTTGACACAAATGCTAGAGAATAAAAAAGGGACCATTATAAATATGTGTTCCATCGCTTCGAGCCTAGCAGGTGGCGGTGGACACGCTTATACATCGTCTAAACATGCCTTAGCTGGCTTTACCAAGCAGTTGGCTCTAGACTATGCTAAAGCTGGGATTCAGGTCTTTGGGATTGCTCCGGGAGCGGTCAAGACAGCTATGAACGCTTCAGACTTTGAACCAGATGGCTTAGCAGACTGGGTAGCTAGTGAAACGCCTATCAAGCGTTGGATTGAACCAAGTGAGATTGCTCAAGTTAGCCTTTTCTTGGCTAGCGGTCAGGCATCTGCCATGCAAGGACAAATCCTGACAGTGGATGGTGGCTGGAGTTTGAAGTAGGGGGATCTGA
>CAUUXT010000182.1:0-2849 GCA_963549015.1 uncultured Streptococcus sp. | reverse complement strand
GGCATCACAAAAGACTTTGTCTGGCGTGATATCCTCTATCAAAGTAACTACGAGCCAGGGTCAACCATGAAGGTGATGATGTTGGCTTCGGCTATTGACAACAATACCTTCCCTGGTGGCGAGTACTTTAACAGTAGTGAATTGAAAATAGCAGATGCGACCATTCGAGACTGGGACGTCAATGAAGGATTGACTAGTGGTGGCACCATGACCTTCTCTCAAGGATTTGCTCACTCAAGTAATATCGGAATGACCTTGCTTGAGCAAAAGATGGGGGATGCAACCTGGCTGGACTACCTCAACCGTTTTAAGTTTGGGGTACCGACCCGTTTTGGTCTGGCAGATGAGTACACAGGTCAATTGCCTGCTGACAACATTGTCAATATCGCCATGAGTTCATTTGGACAAGGGATTTCTGTTACCCAGACCCAGATGCTTCGTGCTTTTACAGCTATTGCCAACGATGGGGTTATGTTGGAGCCGAAATTTATCAGTGCCCTCTATGATCCAAATGACCAGTCTGTTCGTAAGTCTCAAAAGGAAATTGTCGGAAATCCTGTGTCAAAAACAGCAGCGTCCTCTACTCGGGAGCACATGGTCATGGTCGGAACAGATCCTGTCTACGGTACCATGTACAACCACAGTACAGGAAAACCAAATGTCAATGTTCCAGGTCAGAATGTAGCCCTCAAGTCTGGTACAGCCGAAATCGCTGACGAGAAAAATGGAGGCTACTTGGTTGGTTCTACCAACAACATTTTCTCAGTTGTGGCTATGAACCCTGCCGAAAATCCTGATTTTATCTTGTATGTAACGGTTCAACAGCCTGAACATTATTCGGGTGTTCAGCTGGGAGAGTTTGCTAATCCAATCCTTGAGCGGGCTTCTGCTATGAAAGAATCCCTCAATCTTCAGTCAACTGCTAAGAGCTTGGATCAGGTCAGCAAGACGACAAGTTATGCCATGCCAGCTACCAAGGACTTTACTCCGGGTGACCTCGCAGAGGAATTGCGTCGTAACCTTGTCCAACCAATCGTTATCGGAACAGGAACCAAGATCAAGGAACTCTCGGTTTCTGAAGGAGATAATTTGGAAGCTAATCAGCAGATCTTGATCCTGTCAGATAAGGTCGAAGAAATGCCTGATATGTACGGCTGGACAGATGAAAATGTGCAAACATTTGCCAAATGGCTGAATATAGAAGTCGAGTGGGAAGGTAGTGGCAAAACGGTCAAAAAACAAAGTGTCCGTGCCAATACAGCCCTCAAAGACATTAAAAAAATGAAAATAACTTTAGGAGATTAAGATGATTAGTTCCATTAGTGCTGGAGTTCTAACCTTTCTATTGACCTTGATAGGTATTCCAGCCTTTATCAGATTTTATCGAAAAGCACAGATTACAGGTCAGCAGATGCACGAGGATGTCAAGCAACACCAAGCTAAAGCTGGGACTCCAACCATGGGAGGTCTTGTCTTCCTGATCGTTGCAGTAGTAGTGAGCTTCCTTGTCGCTCTCTTTACCCAACAATTGACCAACAATGTAGGCATGATTTTGTTTATCTTGGTTTTGTATGGTTTGGTAGGTTTTTTTGATGATTTCCTCAAAATTTTCCGTAAGATCAACGAAGGATTGAATCCTAAGCAAAAGCTTGCTCTCCAGCTGCTTGGAGGAGTGATTTTCTACCTCTTTTATGAGCGTGGTGGTGACATGCTTTCAGTTTTTGGCTACCAAGTTCATCTGGGTATTTTCTATATCTTCTTTGCCCTTTTCTGGCTAGTTGGCTTTTCAAATGCGGTGAATCTGACTGACGGGATCGATGGCTTAGCAAGTATTTCCGTAGTGATTAGCTTATCGGCCTATGGTGTGATTGCTTACATGCAAAATCAACTGGATATTCTTCTTGTGATTCTTGCCATGATTGGTGGTTTGCTAGGTTTCTTCGTCTTTAACCACAAGCCTGCCAAGGTCTTCATGGGAGATGTGGGAAGTTTGGCTCTTGGTGGGATGCTGGCAGCAATCTCTATGGCCCTCCACCAAGAATGGACCCTTTTGCTGATTGGGATTATCTATGTTTTTGAGACAAGCTCTGTTATGATGCAGGTCACCTACTTCAAATTTAGTGGTGGAAAGCGTATTTTCCGTATGACACCTGTGCATCATCATTTTGAGCTTGGAGGATTCTCAGGCAAGGGCAATCCTTGGAGCGAGTGGAAGGTTGACTTCTTCTTTTGGGGAGTTGGACTTCTAGCAAGTCTCTTGACCCTAGCCGTTTTATACCTACTGTAAAACTAACTTTGGATTACAAAATAAAACAGGATGAAGGTGATCTTCATCCTGTTTTTGTATGCTTAAAGGTTAGTTGGAGTCATCCTTTCTTCCATTTAACATAAAAGTGGCTGTGAGGGCTAGGCTGAGGCCTGCCAAGAAGAGGAGTGGGTTGGATGCGTCCCCTGTTGCTGGAAGTTGTTCCTTAGGAGAATGATTTCCAGCTTTAGCTAGGCTAGGACTAGTTGAAAGTTGTTCAGCCTCATGTGTCAAGGTTTCTTCATCTGAAGCACTTGGTTTCTCCTCTGTGTTAGAGGTTGTTCCAGCAGCTGGATAGACGACAGCATAGGTACTGAAATGACTAGTGATGAATTCTACCTTTCCGTCTCGAACGGTGAAATCAAGGGCTTGCAACTCCTTGGTCGGAGTGATGTAGTAGATATTTTCGACGCTAGCTGAAACAGGCAAGCGAACTAAGACAGAGCCTTTTGGCTGCAAGCTATTATTGGTTGGATTTTTAAGCTGTAGATCGTAAGCATCATAGGTCTTGCCAAAGAGTTCTTGAGCTAGGACACGTCGGCTA
>CAUUXT010000181.1:0-2869 GCA_963549015.1 uncultured Streptococcus sp. | reverse complement strand
TCACCATCTGCAATACCACCAGCAGCAATAACTGGAATTGAAACAGCTGCAGCAACTTGACGAACCAAGGTCATAGTTGTTAATTTCCCAATATGCCCACCAGCTTCCATTCCTTCTGCAATGACGGCATCCGCACCGATTTTTTCCATGCGTTTTGCCAAAGCAACACTTGGAACAACTGGAATCACTGTAATTCCTGCATCATGGAAACGGTTCATGTATTTACTTGGATTTCCAGCACCAGTTGTAACCACCTTAACCCCTTCTTCAATCACGAGATCAACGATGTCTTCTACAAAAGGTGACAAGAGCATAATGTTGACACCAAAAGGTTTATCCGTAAGTGATTTGATTTTATCGATATTAGCCTTTACGACCTCTTTAGGTGCATTTCCACCACCGATGATCCCCAAACCACCAGCTTTTGATACCGCACCAGCCAAGTCGCCATCAGCAACCCAGGCCATTCCTCCTTGAAAAATAGGATAATCAATGTTCAATAATTCTGTAATACGTGTTTTCATAGTGCCTCCATCATTCCTTGCTTACGTAATAGTTCGACGAGTTTATCATTTGAGTTTCAAACTATTACCTAAACAAGAGGGAGTGGGTTTCCCCTACTCCTTCTAGTAATATGTTAATTATTTTGTTTGCTCTTCAACGTAGGCAACCAAGTCACCAACTGTTTTCAAGTTATCTTCTGCTTCGATTTGGATATCGAAAGCATCTTCGATTTCAGAGATTACTTGGAACAAGTCCAATGAATCTGCATCCAAATCATCAAAAGTAGATTCAAGTGTTACTTCTGATGCGTCTTTTCCAAGTTCTTCAACGATAATTTCTTGTACTTTTTCAAATACTGCCATGATAGGACTCCTTTAAAATATAAAATTTTATAACTATGTGTTTACCACATGATTACCTAGATTGTAAGAATGAGTGTGCCCCATGTCAAACCTCCGCCGAAGCCTGATAGGAGAATCGTCTGGCTACTATCTAAACGAATCATGCCATTCTCCACACACTCTGAGAGCAAAATCGGGATACTTGCTGCACTGGTATTTCCATACTCCATCATATTGGCAGGAAGCTTATTTCGGTCTACACCGATTTTCTTTGCCATCTTATCCAAAATGCGGATATTTGCCTGATGAAGTAAGAGATAATCCAATTCCGATGCTGCTATTGGACCATTTTCGATGGTCTCTTTGATCGATCTAGCAACATCACGATTTGCAAAATCAAAAACTGCTCGTCCATCCATCTTCAGAAAAGCAGGAACTGCTTCTTGAACTGAGAAAGGCGAAGCCAAAGCCGTTTGACCATAGGTCAAACACTCGCTCCGAGAGCCATCCGTATAGAGACTTTCCACAAGGAAGTGACGTGTTTCGCTCACTTCCAAGAGAACCCCACCAGCACCATCCCCAAAGAGAACAGCTGTCGAACGATCTGACCAATCAACTGCCTTGGATAAGGTTTCAGCCCCGATAACAATCCCTTTTTTGAACTGTCCAGAACTTAAAAACTTTTCTGCAGTTGAGAGAGCGAATACAAAGCCACTACAAGCTGCTGTCAGATCAAAGGCGAAAGCTCTATGCGCTCCGATATTCGCCTGAACTCGAGCTGCCGTAGAAGGCATCATCGAATCTGGAGTAATCGTCGCTACAATGATAAAATCAATCTTATCCGCTGTTAAGCTCCCTTTAGCCAACAAGCTCTTAGCTACTTCTGTCGCCAAGTCACTTGTAGACTCAGTTTTTGAGATATGTCTCTGTTTAATTCCTGTCCGACTTGAAATCCACTCATCGCTTGTATCCATGATTTGAGCCAAGTCATGATTAGTGACCACTTGCTCTGGAACATAATGAGCAACTTGGCTTATTTTAGCAAAGGCCATTATTTCAAATCCTCCAAAAATTGATAAAGGTTCGTCAAGCCTCTCCCCATAACTTCTTTTTCCTCAGGACTCATGCCGTCAATGATTCTTTCAACCATGGCCTTGTGGAATCGTTTGTGAAGGCGGTGAACCAAACGACCTTTCTTTGTCAAATGCAGATAGACCACACGACGGTCTTGATCAGAACGAATACGCTCAATGTAACCCTTTCTTTCTAGGTTATTTAAGCTCGTCGTAACTGTTCCCAGGGTCACCATCAGTTCTTTGGAAACCTTACTAGGCGTCGCCTCAGGGAACTTTCCAATCACATCAATCGTGTGCATTTCTTTGATAGAGATGTCTTTGAATCGACTACCTCGTAAGCTAACCTCCTCAATCACAAGGACGTTATTGAAAATAGATGTTAAATAATCATTTACTTGTTGGTAGTCCAAACTTTTTCCCTCCTCCTCAAAAAACTTTCACAATCAAAACATTTGATAGAAAAAGTATAACAAACTTCAAAGATTTGTGCAAGTATTTTTTTATTTTCCTGAAAATTTTGGTCTTCTTCTTTCAGAATGTGCTCGAACCCCTTCTTTAAAATCTTCAGTTAAAGATAACGATTCTTGTAGTTTCAATTCCAATTCGGCATAATCTTGCCAATCTTTAAATTGACTTTCCCAAACTAACTTTTTAATCGCTGCGTATGAGTTTGCTGAACCTCGTCTTAATTTTTTCAGAACTTGTTCTCTTGTTTTTTCTAATTTATCAGCTTCACAAACACGGTAAACCACGCCCCATTCTAGCGCTTTTTCCGCAGTTAAGGCTTCTCCTGTCATGGCAAGTTGCGCAGCTCGTGTTACCCCGATACTACGACTCAAGAGATGGATCCCACCAGCGTCTGGCGCCAATCCCACTCCAACAAAGGCTTGTATAAACTTAGCCTTATCAGTCGCCAAACAAAAATCGACTGCCACTGCCATATTGGCT
>CAUUXT010000180.1:0-2917 GCA_963549015.1 uncultured Streptococcus sp. | reverse complement strand
AAGTGGTACTACCTTCGTTCATCAGGAGCCATGGCAACTGGTTGGTACCAGGAAGGCTCAACTTGGTATTATTTAGATGAACCAAATGGCGATATGAAAACGGGCTGGCAATACCTTGGGAACAAGTGGTACTACCTCCGTTCATCAGGAGCTATGGCGACTGGCTGGTATCAGGAAGGTTCGACTTGGTATTATCTACATGCAAGTAATGGTGATATGAAGACTGGTTGGTTCCAGGTCAATGGCAAATGGTACTACGCTTATAGCTCAGGTACTTTAGCAGTGAATACGACTGTAGAAGGCTATTCGGTCAACTATAATGGCGAATGGGTCCAATAATGAAAGAGGCGATTGTGAAGGAAACAATCGCTTTTTTTGTGAAAATATAATAAAATAGATAGGAGAAAATACTACTGTATGAAATGAGACGGTCTTTTCGTTTGGTTAAAGGAAAACATGACAAAAAAAGTTGGTGTCGGTCAGGCACATAGTAAGATTATTTTAATAGGAGAGCATGCGGTAGTCTACGGCTATCCTGCTATTTCTCTGCCTCTCTTAGAGGTGGAAGTGACTTGTAAGGTGGTCCCTGCTGAAAGTCCGTGGCGTCTTTATGAGGAGGATACCTTGTCCATGGCAGTGTATGCCTCGCTGGAGTATTTGAATATCAAAGAAGCCTGCATTCGCTGTGTGATTGACTCTGCTATCCCTGAAAAACGGGGGATGGGTTCGTCAGCAGCTATCAGCATAGCAGCCATTCGTGCGGTTTTTGACTACTATCAAGCCGACCTGCCTCATGATGTATTAGAAATTTTGGTTAATCGGGCTGAGATGATTGCCCATATGAATCCGAGTGGTTTGGATGCCAAGACTTGCCTCAGTGACCAGCCTATTCGCTTTATCAAGAACGTAGGATTTACAGAGCTTGAGATGGACCTATCCACTTATTTGGTGATTGCAGATACGGGTGTTTATGGTCACACTCGTGAAGCCATCCAAGTGGTTCAAAGCAAGGGGAAGGATGTCCTACCGTTTTTGCATGCCTTGGGAGAATTGACCCAGCAAGCAGAAGATGCAATTAGACAAAAAGATGCTGAAGGACTGGGACAAATCCTCAGTCGAGCGCATTTACATTTAAAAGAAATTGGTGTTAGTAGCCCTGAGGCAGACCATCTGGTTGAAACGGCTCTGAGCCATGGTGCTTTAGGTGCCAAGATGAGTGGTGGTGGACTTGGGGGCTGTATTATCGCCTTGGTAGCCAATCTGGACCAAGCACAAGAACTAGCAAAACGATTAGAAGAGAAAGGAGCTGTTCAGACATGGATCGAAAGCCTGTAACAGTACGTTCCTACGCAAATATTGCCATTATCAAATATTGGGGAAAGAAAAAAGAAAAAGAGATGGTTCCTGCTACTAGCAGCATCTCTCTGACTTTGGAAAATATGTACACGGAGACGACTTTGTCATCTCTACCGACGGATGCGACTGCTGATGCCTTTTATATCAATGGTCAACTTCAGAGTGAGGCTGAGCATGCCAAAATGAGCAAAATCATTGACCGTTACCGCCCAGAAGGTGAGGGCTTTGTCCGTATTGATACCCAAAACAAC
This sequence comes from uncultured Streptococcus sp., assembly GCA_963549015.1. Taxonomy (GTDB): domain Bacteria; phylum Bacillota; class Bacilli; order Lactobacillales; family Streptococcaceae; genus Streptococcus. The sequence goes on along the minus strand of CAUUXT010000180.1, from coordinate 1,310 downwards.
ATGCCTACCGCAGCGGGCTTGTCCTCAAGTTCCAGTGGTTTGTCCGCCTTGGTCAAGGCATGCAATGCTTATTTCCAGCTTGGTTTGGATCGGAGTCAGTTGGCGCAGGAGGCTAAGTTCGCTTCAGGTTCTTCCTCTCGTAGTTTTTATGGACCACTAGGTGCCTGGGATAAGGATAGTGGGGAAATCTACTCTGTTGATACAGACCTGAAACTAGCTATGATTATGTTGGTGCTAGAGGACAAGAAAAAACCAATCTCTAGCCGTGATGGGATGAAACTCTGTGTGGAAACCTCGACGACCTTTGATGACTGGGTACGCCAGTCTGAGAAGGATTATCAGGATATGCTGGTTTATCTCAAAGAGAATAACTTTGCCAAGGTTGGGGAATTAACGGAGAAAAATGCCCTAGCTATGCACGCTACGACCAAAACTGCTAGTCCAGCCTTTTCTTATCTGACGGATGCGACTTATAAAGCGATGGACTTTGTCCGCCAACTTCGTGAGCAAGGAGAAGCCTGCTACTTTACCATGGATGCCGGTCCCAATGTCAAGGTCCTCTGTCAGGAGAAAGACTTGGAGCATTTATCAGAAATTTTCGGTCAACGTTACCGCTTGATTGTGTCAAAAACAAAGGATTTGAGCCAAGATGATTGCTGTTAAAACTTGCGGGAAACTCTATTGGGCAGGTGAATATGCTATTTTAGAGCCAGGACAGTTAGCCTTGATAAAGGCTATACCCATCTATATGAAGGCTGAGATCGCTTTTTCTGATAACTACCGTATCTACTCAGATCTGTTTGATTTCGCAGTGGACTTGACGCCAAATCCTGCCTATAGCTTGATTCAAGAAACGATTGCTTTGATGGATGCCTTCCTCGCTGTTCGCGGTCAGACTTTGCAACCTTTTTCCTTGGAAATCCGTGGAAAAATGGAACGAGAAGGGAAAAAGTTTGGTCTAGGTTCTAGCGGTAGCATCGTTGTCTTGGTGATCAAGGCCCTGGTGGCTCTATATGATATTACGGTTGATCCGGAACTCTTGTTCAAGCTGGCAAGCGCGGTCTTGCTCAAGCGAGGCGACAATGGTTCTATGGGAGATCTTGCCTGTATCGTTGCAGAGGATTTTATTCTCTACCAGTCTTTTGATCGTCAGAAGATAGCTGCTTGGTTGGAAGACGAAAGCTTGGCGACAGTTTTGGAGCGTGATTGGGGATTTTCCATCTCACAAGTGAAACCAACCCTAGAATGTGATTTCCTAGTGGGATGGACCAAGCAAGTGGCCGTATCTAGTGACATGGTCCAGCAAATCA
>CAUUXT010000179.1:0-2918 GCA_963549015.1 uncultured Streptococcus sp. | reverse complement strand
ATTAAGGTTTTTTTGGCAGACAAGCAAATTTGGGGAGCAGATTTCAACTATGCCAAGTATTCTTCCAAGATGCCTGACTTATTGGCTGGACAGACGCCAAATGTCTTTTCAGATCGTTTTGCTGGTGGAGCCCTTATGGACTTGGGGATTTATCCTCTCTATGCTGCCGTTCGCCTCTTTGGAAAGGCTCAAGACGCGATTTATCAAGCTCAACAGCTTGACAATAGCATTGACCTAAATGGAGACGGTATCCTCTTCTACCCTGACTTTCAAGTTCATATCAAAGCTGGGAAAAACATCACTTCCAATCTTCCTTGTGAGATTTACACAGCAGATGGAACCTTGACCCTTAACACGATTGAACATGTCCGCTCAGCTATTTTTAGCGACCACCAAGGAAATCAAGTTCAACTCCCTATCCAACAGGCTCCTCATACGATGACTGAGGAAGTTGCTGCGTTTGCTCAGATGATCCAGCAACCAGACCAGACGATCTACCAGACTTGGCTGGATGATGCAAGCTCTATTCATGAGCTACTCTATACCATGCGCCAGACTGCTGGCATTAGATTTGAGGCAGAAAAATGAAAACCAAACTACCGACTGAATGGCAGGAATTGAGTGACCAACTCGGTTTCCAAGAATTTACCCCCATTCAAACTCAACTATTTGAGCCTATACTTGCTGGAGAAAACCTCCTAGGAGTGAGCCCAACAGGAACTGGTAAGACCCTCGCTTACCTCCTACCAAGCCTTCTCAGACTACAAAAGAAAAAAGCCCAGCAACTCTTGATTCTAGCACCAAATACAGAACTGGCTGGGCAGATTTTTGACGTATGTAAAACGTGGGCTGAAGCTATCGGCTTGACTGCTCAGCTCTTCTTATCAGGTTCCAGTCAAAAACGCCAGATTGAACGCCTTAAAAAAGGACCAGAAATTCTCATCGGAACTCCTGGCCGTATCTTTGAGTTGATTAAATTGAAAAAAATCAAGATGATGAATGTGGAAACCCTCATCCTGGATGAATTTGACCAATTGCTCGATGATTCTCAGATTCACTTCGTCGAGAAAATCACTCACTACGCACCTCGTGACCACCAACTCATCTACATGAGTGCGACGACCAAGTTTGACCAAGAAAAGATTGCACCAAACACGCGCACCATCGACCTTTCTGACCAAAAGTTGGACAACATTCAACACTTCTACATGCAGGTAGACCAACGTCACCGAGTGGACATGCTTCGAAAATTGGCTCATGTAGAGGATTTCCGCGGTCTAGTCTTCTTTAACAGCTTGTCAGACCTTGGAAGCGCAGAGGAAAAACTACAGTATCGCGATATCTTGGCTGTTTCCCTCGCTAGCGATGTCAATGTTAAGTTTCGAAAAGTCATCTTAGAAAAGTTCAAAGACAAGCAACTAACCCTGCTCCTTGCAACTGACCTTCTGGCTCGTGGTATTGACATTGATAGCTTGGAATGTGTTGTCAACTTCGACGTCCCTAGAGATATGGAAACCTATACCCACCGCGCTGGTCGTACAGGTCGCATGGGCAAAGAGGGCTATGTTATCACTCTCGTCACTCATCCTGAAGAACTTAAAAAACTCAAGAAATTCGCAAGTGTTCGTGAAATTATCCTAAAAAATCAAGAACTCTTTATCAAATAAGGCTGGCATTTGCCAACCTTTTTCTTATCCCCAAGTAATTTCTAATTGATAGCTGGCAAAGGGATGTCCCTCTTGATTTTGCAGTTGATAGGCTAGCTCAATCTTTTGTCCATCCAGTTCATAGTGATTCGTTTGAATGATAAACTCCTGCATCCCCATCGGAGTCGGAATATAGGCTAAACCATCACTATCCTTTAGAAAGCGCATGATGGTTTTGGGACTCGAGAAACGAGTCATCACCAGTTCTTCTTCATGAAACTTGAGAACCACTTTTTCCTTTTCCTCATTGTAGAAAAGCAGGTAGCTATAATCGCCCTTTTCACGCACTTCCACGTCATAGAGCTGGTCAATGACTTCCAACTGTTCATCAAACTGAATCCTATTTCGCATCCGAATCTTCACATCAGGTCCTCTTTCTTGTCTCTTGTTCTACTATTTTACCAAAAAGAGCAGGATTTTGCTATAATGGTCATATGAACGAAAAAGTATTCCGTGACCCAGTTCACAACTACATCCATGTCAATAATCAGGTCATCTATGACTTGATCAATACAAAAGAATTTCAACGTCTGCGCCGTATCAAACAATTAGGGACTTCCAGCTATACCTTCCACGGTGGGGAGCACAGTCGCTTTTCCCACTGTTTGGGAGTCTATGAGATTGCTCGACGTATCACGGAGATTTTTGAAGAAAAATATCCTGAAGAATGGGATCCTACTGAGTCTCTCTTAACCATGACCGCTGCGCTCCTTCATGACCTCGGGCATGGTGCCTACTCCCATACTTTTGAGCATCTCTTTGATACAGATCATGAAGCCATTACCCAGGAAATCATCCAAAGTCCTGAGACAGAGATTCACCAAGTCCTGCTACAAGTGGCACCTGATTTCCCCAAAAAGGTGGCTAGCGTCATCGACCATACCTATCCTAACAAGCAGGTGGTGCAACTCATTTCCAGTCAGATTGATGCAGACCGCATGGACTATCTCTTGCGCGACTCCTATTTTACAGGAGCATCTTATGGAGAATTTGACTTGACTCGTATCCTCCGAGTCATTCGTCCTGTCGAAAATGGTATCGCCTTCCAGCGCAATGGCATGCATGCCATCGAAGACTATGTTCTCAGTCGCTACCAGATGTATATGCAGGTTTATTTCCACCCAGCAACACGCGCCATGGAAGTTCTCCTACAGAATCTCCTCAAACGTGCCAAGGAACTCTATTCTGAGGACAAGGATTTCTTTGCACGAA
>CAUUXT010000178.1:0-2919 GCA_963549015.1 uncultured Streptococcus sp. | reverse complement strand
CCTTCCTAAACTTCCGAACCTTAGACATGGGGATTTTGATCATGAGATGGAAATTATACCAGTCTATGAGGGAAAGCAACTGCTCACCTACTTAGATGCTGATGGTAGTGCCTATGATCTTAAACGAACACTGACTAAAATCGAAGAAAAGGAATTAGAAAAGATTGGTCAAGCTATCAGGACTGAAAATCAAGAGATATTGAATCAGGTTGGGATTGATTTGTTTCAGTTTGAGCCAGACCAAGTCAGCGTTTTATTGGACGCAGCAGGTCGCTTCCGTTTGGAAAATGCGGACCTTGCATTATTAGGTGGCTATCCCAAAGCCACAGTAACTCAACTAGCTCTTGCGACAGAATTGCTTCAGATGGGACTTAGCCATGAAAAGGTTGAATTTTTCTTGACCAGTCAGCTGGATTTGGAAGATTTAAGACCAGTTGCTTATGGCTTTTTACACGAAGACTTATCTTTGGAAGAAGCTAGAACTTTTGAAGCAGAAAAACAGGAAACTCCAGACCTTGTCTTTAAAGACTGGAGGGACATCTTTATTCAAACTGAGGCTGAAATGTCCATTCCTCAGCCAACCCCCAACAATCCTATCATACAAGAAGCTCTTGAACGTTTTCCCCTTGACTCTATGGTAACTTATAAGGGACAAGACTTTAAGGTGATAGCCATAGAAGAGTCAGGGGTTAATGACCTCATTCGGATTGAATTACAAAATGATTTCACGGATTTGATTGAACAAAATCCAGTCCTTTTCTTACGGACACTAGACGAAATCACTCAGGCTCTCTATGTTCCTTCTGTCGAAGAAAAAGAAGAGATGGAGCAAACCAGTCAGGAATTAGACCTCTTTTTCTTTATGGATATGGAAGAACAAAAAGAGCCAGTTTCTCAAGTGATGATGACAGCAAAACCAGTCAACGCAATAGAAGAGAAAGTACCAGAAAGTATTGAGATGGAGACTGATTCAGAGGTAGCTGATGTCGTTGAAACCATTCCTACTGTTGATTTTCACTTTCCAGAAGATCTGACAGACTTTTACCCTAAGACAGCTAGAGATAAGGTGGAGACGAATATTGCTGCCATTCGTCTTGTGAAAACACTTGAAGCAGAACAACGACAAGCGACTCCGAGTGAACAAGAACTTTTGGCCTAATATGTGGGTTGGGGTGGACTTGCTAACGATTTCTTTGATGACTATAATCCTAAGTTCTCTAAAGAACGTGAAGAACTAAAAAATTTAGTATCCGATAAGGAATATTCGGATATGAAACAGTCCTCTCTAACAGCTTATTACACTAATCCTGCCCTTATTCGCCAGATATGGGATAAGTTGGAACGAGATGGCTTTAAAGGCGGAAAAATTCTAGACCCTTCCATGGGAACAGGGAATTTCTTTGCGGCTATGCCCAAACATTTGAGAGAAAAAAGTGAGTTATACGGTGTGGAGTTAGATACCATTACAGGAGCTATTGCCAAACACCTTCATCCAAATGCGCATATAGAAGTCAAAGGCTTTGAGACAGTTGCTTTTAATGATAATAGCTTTGATTTGGTAATTTCAAATGTACCGTTTGCTAATATTCGGATTGCAGATAACAAGTACGATAAGCCTTATATGATTCATGACTATTTTGTGAAGAAGTCGCTTGATTTGGTGCATGATGGTGGGCAAGTGACTATTATCTCTTCCACAGGAACCATGGATAAACGGACGGAGAATATTCTTCAAGATATTCGTGAGACAACCGAGTTTCTTGGTGGTGTGCGTTTACCAGATACTGCTTTTAAGGCCATTGCAGGAACCAATGTTACAACAGATATGTTGTTCTTCCAGAAGCACTTGGACAAAGGATATGTGGCAGCTGACCTAGCCTTTTCAGGTTCCATTCGTTATGACAAGGATGACCGCATTTGGCTCAATCCTTACTTTGATGGAGAATACAATCGCCAAGTTCTAGGAACCTATGAAGTCAGAAACTTTAACGGTGGAACTCTTTCTGTTAAGGACAGTTCTGATAACCTGATAGGAGATGTTCAGACTGCTCTGGAACAGGTCAAGGCACCAAGAATGGTAGATGCTTCTGAAATCATCATCAACCCAGATGTACTGGCCAAACTAGTTATTGATACCTCCATTCCACCTGAAATGAGAGAGAATCTTGGTCAATACAGTTTTGGCTATCAGGGTTCTATGGTTTATTATCGAGATAACAAAGGCATACGTGTAGGGACCAAGACGGAAGAAATCAGCTACTATGTCGATGAAGAGGGCAGCTTTAAAGGCTGGGACACCAAGCATTCCCAGAAGCAAATTGATAGATTTAATAGCTTAGAAGTCACAGATAGTACTGCTCTTGATGTCTATGTGATCGATGTTGCAGCCAAACGTGGTCAGTTTAAAGGCTATTATAAAAAGACCGTTTTTTATGAAGTTCCGCTCTCAGCTAAGGAAGTGGCACGAATCAAAGGAATGGTAGACATTCGTAATGCTTATCAAGAGGTCATTGCCATTCAACGCTATTATGACTACGATAAGGAGACCTTTAACCACTTGTTAGGCAAACTCAATCGTACCTATGATAGCTTTGTCAAACGCTATGGGTATTTGAATAGTGCAGTTAACCGTAATCTTTTTGATAGTGATGATAAGTATTCGCTTCTTGCTAGTTTGGAAGATGAACGTCTGGATCTAAGTGGAAACTCCGTTATCTACACCAAGTCCCTTGCCTTTGAAAAGGCTCTAGTGCGTCCCGAAAAAGAGGTTAAAAAGGTACATACTGCCCTTGATGCCTTAAATTCCAGCTTGGCTGATGGTCGAGGTGTTGATTTCGCTTATATGATGTCTATCTATCAGGTTGAATCGAAGATGACCTTGATTGAGGAGTTAGGAGACCTCATTATGCCTGATCCTGA
>CAUUXT010000177.1:0-2928 GCA_963549015.1 uncultured Streptococcus sp. | reverse complement strand
AACCGATTTTTTTGTTCAATTTTGCAGCGTCAAAGTCATATTTATCAAGACCAGGCAATACTTTATCAAAAATTTTATCCAAAACCATGATAACTGGGTTCATCATGTAGTTCATGTGAGTTGAAGTCATTGGAGATGAACTTGGTGCATTAAGAAGGTCGTCGAATGTTGGTTTCATCAAGTCAGAGTTGATGATTTTCAAAATACCTACAAGGACAACTGCTGCAGTTGCGATGAAAAGTGAAACCCCTTGGCTAACTCCATTGTTGTCTGCGTACCATTTAATCAAAAGACCAGTGATTGACAAGTGCCAGATATCGAAGATATCAACGTCAAGTGTGTCTGTTTTCTTCATTGCAAGCATCACAACGTTGACGATCAACATCACAAGCAAGAAGTAAAGTGTCCAGGCAGAACCCCAAGTGATGGTAGCAAGTGGTGCCCAGCCAACGTCAGTGATGTTCAATTGAATACCAGTGTTTTCAACGAATTTCGCAAGTGATGCTGAGAAAGCTCCGTTGAGCATACCGATAATAGCACCGATACCAGTAAGGGCGATGGCAAGTTTGATACCACCTTCAAGCGCTTTGGAGAATTTCACTCCAAAAAGTAGGGCCAATACTGTCAAAATGATCAGCATGATGATAGGGCCACCCATAGCCAAGATAGGTTTGAAGATATCGTTGGCCAGATTGATAATGACATCCATAATAGTTCCTCCCGTTTTTCTAAGTTATATGAATGTTAACAAGATAAAGAATGAATTAGCTTAGTCCATGTTCTTTGATAGCCGCTTCAATATTGTCAAATACTGGAGCACTCATCGCTGGAATACGGAACAAGATTGGTCCAGCTTCAATTACTGGAATTCCTGGTTCAAAACCAAGGTCAGTTGCAGCGATTGGCGTGAAGATATCGTATCCCTTGATAAGGTCTTCGTTTACATCTTTCACCATGACTGCATCACAGTGAACATCATAACCACGATTTGAGAGTTCTTCTTCTAGAGCACTTTTAATTTGGTGACTTGAGTTAACACCTGCACCGCAGGCAGCAAGAATTTTAATCATTTGGATTTCCTCCGATTTTATATTTTAATAGACAAGATTAAGCAGTTGCTTCAGCAATGTAAGCATAAAGTTTTTCTGGTTCGGAAATTTTTGATAGATCTTCTAGATGATCCTTCCCTGTAAAGAAATCCATCAACTGAGCCAGAATATTCGTTTGACTTGAACTTGAATTGTTAATGATAAAGAAGAGCAGTGAAACTTCAACCTCTCTATCAGGAGCAATCATATTGTGAAAAGTTACTGGTTTTTCTAATCGAACAACCACTACTTTCTCAGCTAGATTATGAACAATATCTGTATGAGGAATCGCTACATTTGGCAAATCCTTTCCTAGAAATTCCATATCTAAGCCAGTTGGAAATGACTTCTCACGCGCGATCAAGGCTTCACGATAAGTTGGAGTAACGATTTCTCGTTCTTCCAATAAGGTTGCCACCTGATTAAAAAGTTGTTCTTGATTATCCGCTTCTAAGCAAAACACCAGGTTTTTGTCAAAGAAATAATCTAACCCCATAACCTTTTCCCTTCTTTCAATTATCTTTTATGGTATAAGTATAACACTATATGAAATCGTTGTCAATATTTTTTGTTTCATTTTGTTCATTTTTTTGTAATTTTTGTTTTGTTTCAAGAATATAATCAATATCAAACATTTCTGTTTTAAAATCTACAAAAAAAGAAGGCTCATGCCTTCTTCTCTTTCCTTACTCAATAGTAGATAAAATCTCTTCTAACTTATGGTAATCTTTTACACTATCAATTTCATAAATGCTATTGTCTTCTAATTCTTCAACATACACATCTAATTCTTTGATATTATCCTTAACCATATTGTCCCAGTAGAGATCAACAAATTCACCACTCTCGTAAGCTTTGTCAATAAAGCCAACAATCTTCTCAGCAGTTGGAGCATCCCAGAATGAAACCCCACTCAAAATGCGACCAGCTTTGCTGTCAACAATAATGTCTTGGACCTTGTAGTCATCACCGTAAACCAAGAACCACTCGTTCGTACAGTCTTCACGATAAACGCTAAAATAGGTAGAACGTTTAAGATCGTTTCGAAACATATTTTTGAAAAGATAGTTATCTGCATCTATGACGTAGCTGTTAGCCAAATCTTCTTTTACTAGATAAAGTGAGTAAAAGTTATTGTAATCAGCATACTTGTCGTTAAAGACTAAACGGACACCATATTTTTCTTTTAGGTAGTCAAATTGTTCTTTGAGATAGCCGACAACAATGATAATCTCATCAATTCCTCTCTCTTTCAAAAACTCGATTTGGTATTCTACCAAGGGCTTTTGATTAACCTTAACCAAAGCTTTTGGGGTATTTTCAGTCATAGGGCGCAGACGAGTTCCTAATCCCGCTGCTAAAATAATCGCTTTCACATGAATCTCCTTTATTCTTTAATAATAATATAAACACCAGCCATAACAATAAGTGAAGTGATAATTGTCAGCATATCTAGCGGTGCATCTAAGAAAACAGCTGCAAATAAGACAGTCCAAACTACATAGCTCACATTCAAACCTGTTGCTTTTGCAGGTTGTAAACGGTTGATAGCAATATAGTAAGCTAAGTATGAAATCATATTACATGCTGCAAAGACTAACATCAAACCGAGCAATTGCCCATCTGCCACTTCCGCAAATGAATGATGAGAAAAGAGGACAATCACAAGATAGGACAAGAATGAGGTTACTTGGCGGATTAATAGTGCCTCGATTTCACTCAAGTCACTTTCCATGGCGTAGGAACTAAGAACACTTTCACTTCCCCAGGCGATGGCACAGACAAGGGCACAAAGAATTCCAATGTAAAACGAGTTTACTTGTTCAACCTTGTAGGTTTG
>CAUUXT010000176.1:0-2947 GCA_963549015.1 uncultured Streptococcus sp. | reverse complement strand
TGGGAAACAAGTCTTACTTGGAAATGCTAAAATGCTAGATAGTATGGATATTTCCAGCGCTTATCAGGAAAAACTAGAAGAACTAGAAAAAGAAGCTAAGACAGTTGTTTTCTTGGCTGTTGATAATGAAATCAAAGGCTTGCTTGCTTTGCAAGATATTCCCAAGGAAAATGCTAAGCTAGCCATCAGTCAGTTGAAAAAACGTGGTCTTAAAACAGTCATGCTGACAGGAGATAATGCTGGTGTGGCGCGTGCTATTGCAGATCAAATCGGAATCGAAGAGGTCATTGCAGGCGTCCTACCAGAAGAAAAAGCCCATGAAATCCATAAACTACAAGCAGCTGGGAAAGTAGCCTTTGTTGGTGATGGCATCAATGATGCTCCTGCCCTCAGTGTAGCAGATGTGGGGATTGCTATGGGAGCTGGAACGGATATCGCCATCGAGTCAGCAGATTTAGTGTTGACAACTAATAACCTCCTAGGAGTGGTTCGTGCCTTTGACATGAGTAAGAAAACCTTTAACCGTATTCTGCTCAATCTTTTCTGGGCCTTTATCTACAATGTCGTCGGAATTCCGATTGCAGCAGGAATCTTTTCTGGTGTTGGATTGGCCCTCAATCCAGAACTGGCAGGTCTAGCCATGGCCTTTAGTTCTGTATCTGTTCTGACCAGTTCACTCTTACTAAACTTTAGTAAAATAGACTAAAAGCGAGCTTGCTCGCTTTTTATTATAAAACAGTCACATAAAACGTTTTCAAACTGTACTGTAATAGAGAATAAAAATTTCTGAGCACATTCTTAGGAGACCCAAAACAAATGTGGTAAAGTAGTAGAGTAAAAATTTGCTGAAACGTTTCCAAATAATATATGAAAACGGATGAATCAAGTTTTAAAAATATTTGAAGGAGAGTTATCATTATGACTCAAGGGAAAATTACTGCATCTGCAGCAATGCTTAATGTATTGAAAACATGGGGCGTAGATACAATCTACGGTATCCCATCAGGAACACTCAGCTCATTGATGGATGCTTTGGCTGAAGACAAAGATATCCGCTTCTTGCAAGTTCGCCACGAAGAAACAGGTGCTCTTGCAGCGGTAATGCAAGCTAAATTCGGCGGCTCAATCGGGGTTGCAGTTGGCTCAGGTGGTCCAGGTGCAACTCACTTGATTAACGGTGTTTACGATGCAGCTATGGATAACACTCCATTCCTTGCTATCCTTGGATCACGTCCAGTTAACGAATTGAACATGGATGCTTTCCAAGAATTGAATCAAAACCCAATGTACAACGGTGTCGCTGTTTACAACAAACGTGTCGCTTACGCTGAACAATTGCCAAAAGTAATCGACGAAGCTTGCCGTGCTGCAGTTTCTAAAAAAGGTCCAGCTGTTGTTGAAATCCCAGTAAACTTCGGTTTCCAAGAAATCGACGAAAACTCTTACTACGGTTCAGGTTCATACGAGCGTTCATTCATCGCTCCTGCCTTGAACGAAGTTGAAATCGAAAAAGCTGTTGAAATCTTGAACAATGCTGAACGCCCAGTTATCTACGCTGGTTACGGTGGTGTTAAAGCTGGTGAAGTGATCACTGAATTGTCACGTAAAATCAAAGCACCAATCATCACAACTGGTAAAAACTTTGAAGCTTTCGAATGGAACTACGAAGGTTTGACAGGTTCTGCTTACCGTGTTGGATGGAAACCAGCCAACGAAGTGGTCTTCGAAGCAGACACAGTTCTTTTCCTTGGTTCAAACTTCCCATTTGCTGAAGTTTACGAAGCCTTCAAGAACACTGAAAAATTCATCCAAGTCGATATCGACCCTTATAAACTTGGTAAACGTCATGCCCTTGATGCTTCAATCCTTGGTGATGCAGGTCAAGCAGCGAAAGCAATCCTTGATAAAGTGAACCCAGTTGAATCTACTCCATGGTGGCGTGCAAACGTGAAGAACAACCAAAACTGGCGTGATTACATGAACAAACTCGAAGGTAAAACTGAGGGTGAATTGCAATTGTATCAAGTTTACAATGCAATCAACAAACATGCTGATCAAGACGCTATCTACTCAATCGACGTAGGTGACACTACTCAAACATCTACTCGTCACCTTCACATGACACCTAAGAACATGTGGCGTACATCTCCACTCTTTGCGACAATGGGTATTGCCCTTCCTGGTGGTATCGCTGCTAAGAAAGACAATCCAGATCGCCAAGTATGGAACATCATGGGTGACGGTGCATTCAACATGTGCTACCCAGACGTGATCACAAACGTTCAATACGACCTTCCAGTTATCAACGTTGTCTTCTCAAATGGTAAATATGCCTTCATCAAGGACAAATACGAAGACACAAACAAACACTTGTTTGGTTGTGACTTCACAAATGCTGACTATGCGAAAATCGCTGAAGCTCAAGGAGCTGTTGGATTTACAGTAGAGCGTATCGAAGACATCGATGCAGTCGTTGCAGAAGCTGTTAAATTGAACAAAGAAGGTAAAACTGTTGTGATCGATGCTCGCATCACTCAACACCGTCCACTTCCAGTAGAAGTACTTGAATTGGATCCAAAACTTTACTCAGAGGAAGCAATCAAAGCCTTCAAGGAAAAATACGAAGCAGAAGAACTCGTACCATTCCGCCTCTTCTTGGAAGAAGAAGGGTTGCAATCACGTGCAATCAAATAATTCCTTCGTGGAACTTAAAAAGATCGGAGCACTCCGGTCTTTTTGTGGAGGATAGTAAATGAATTTAAATCAATTAGATATTATCGTTTCAGATGTTCCCCAAGTCTGTGCTGACTTGGAGCGTATTTTGGATAAAAAGTCCGATTATGTTGATGACAGTTTTGCTCAGTTTACGATTGGCAGTCATTGTCTTATGTTGTCCCAAAATCATTTGATTCCTTTGGAAAAGTTTCAGTCAGGAATCATTCTTCAC
>CAUUXT010000175.1:0-2948 GCA_963549015.1 uncultured Streptococcus sp. | reverse complement strand
TAAAGATGAATATGCACTACGTTTGCCTCATCATCCTAAGAATCAGTAGGAGTCTATCATGGAATTTGAAGAAAAAACGATTAGCCGGAAGGAAATCTACCAAGGTCCTATTTTTAAGCTAGTTCAAGATCAGGTGGAACTACCAGAAGGGAAGGGAACTGCCCAACGTGATCTGATTTTTCACAATGGAGGCGTATGTGTTCTAGCTGTAACAGCTGAGGATAAAATCGTCCTTGTTAAGCAATACAGAAAAGCTATTGAAGCTATCTCTTATGAAATTCCTGCTGGTAAACTGGAACTTGGTGAGAATGCAGATCCCATGTCGGCGGCCCTTCGTGAATTGGAGGAGGAGGTTGCCTATACGGGTAAGTTAGAGCTTCTATATGATTTCTACTCTGCTATTGGTTTTTGTAACGAAAAATTAAAACTCTACCTCGCAAGAGATTTAACTAAGGTGGAAAATCCTCGTCCGCAAGATGATGATGAAACCTTGGAAGTTCTAGAGGTCAGCCTTGAAGAAGCAAAAAACTTAATTCAGTCTGGCCATATCTGTGATGCCAAGACGATTATGGCAATCCAGTACTGGGAATTGCAAAAGAAATAGAGGAGTAGCCCATGGGAAAACCTTTGTTAACAGATGAAATAATCGAACGTGCCAATCGTGGAGAGAAAATCTCTGGGCCACCTCTTCAGGATGACGAGGAAACTAAAATTTTATCAACTTCTTCACAAAACTTTGGTTATTCACGTTCTAGAGACTATAATTCTATTCAAGATACTTTAACAATCGAAGTAGAGCCAACGATTCATAAGAGCCGTCGCATTGAGAATACCAAGAGAAATGTTTTTAACTCGAAATTAAACAGAATCTTATTTACAGTCATCCTACTCTTGATTTTACTTGTGTTGGCGATGAAACTTTTGTAATAGAAAAGGAAATAAAATGAAAATTGGAATCATTGCAGCAATGCCAGAAGAACTCGTACACTTGACTCAGAATTTAGACCGAGCACAAGAAGTCCAAGTCCTCGGAAATACTTACTATACTGGCGCTGTTGGCAAGACAGAAGTTGTTCTAGTTCAGAGTGGGATTGGAAAGGTCATGTCAGCTATGAGTGTAGCGGTGTTAGCTGACCACTTCAAAGTAGATGCCGTTATCAATACAGGATCGGCAGGTGCAGTTGCAGAAGGTATTGCCGTTGGAGATGTAGTGATTGCGGATAAGTTGGCTTACCATGATGTGGATGTAACTGCTTTTGGCTATGCTTATGGTCAGATGGCTGGTCAACCTCTTTACTTTGAATCCGATAAGAACTTTATCGCTAGGATTAAAGAAAACTTATCTCAGTTAGAACAGACCTGGCACCTAGGCTTGATTGCTACAGGAGATAGCTTTGTAGCTGGTGATGATAGGATTGCTAGTATCAAATCTCACTTTCCAGATGTTTTAGCAGTTGAAATGGAAGGGGCAGCGATTGCACAGGCAGCTCAGGCTCTTGGCCTACCTTTCTTAGTCATTCGTGCCATGAGCGACAATGCCAATCACGAAGCTTCTATCTCTTTTGATGAGTTTATCATTGAAGCTGGATGTCGTTCTGCCCAAGTTTTACTGGCCTTTTTAAAGGCTATGGATTAAGCGGAAATTTGACAGTTTATCTAGCTTATGATAAGATTTAAGTAAAGAAAAGCTAGAAAACGTTTCAGAGGATATTATGAGTATTGAAATGACCGTCAGTGAGATTGCAGAGGTCTTAGGACTCTCTCGTCAAGCAATCAACAATCGTGTTAAAGAACTTCCAGAAGAGGACACGAAAAAAAATGACAAAGGTGTAACTGTAGTTACTCGAAGTGGCTTGATTAAGCTAGAAGAAATCTATAAAAAAACGATTTTTGAAGATGAACCAGTCAGTGATGATGTCAAACAACGCGAACTGATGGAAATCTTAGTCGATGAGAAAAATGCTGAAATTCTTCGTTTATATGAGCAGCTCAAGGCCAAAGACCAGCAGTTAGCAGAAAAAGATGAACAGATGCGTGTTAAAGATCGACAGATTGCTGAAAAGGATAAACAATTGGACCAACAGCAACAATTAACTCTTCAAGCTATGAAGGATCAAGAAAGTTTGAAACTAGAGTTGGACCAAGCAAAAGAAGAAGTTCAAGCTACCAAAAAAGGCTTTTTTGCTCGCTTATTTGGAGGAAAATAAAGAAGCTGTTTGGGTTATTCACTAACCTGATAGCTTCTTTTATTATTTATGGTTTAAATTGAGTCGGAACCGAGGTAAAAGATGGAAAAATTAAGAGATTATATTGCCTTTGATTTGGAGTTCAATCAATACGAAGGGGTTACCCATTTGATTCAAGTATCAGCAGTTCGCTTTCAAAATGGTCAAGAAATAGGTGCCTTTGATTCTTATGTTCATACTACAGCACCTTTGAAGAGTTTTATCAATGGCTTGACTGGAATCACAGCTGAAACCTTAAAAGATGCGCCAATGGTGGAGCAAGTTTTAAGGGATTTTCAGATTTTTGTTGGTAATTTACCTATGGTTGGATACAATGCGGCCAAAAGTGATCTGCCTATTCTCTTGGAGCACGGTATTGATTATCATGACCAGTATAAGGTTGATTTATATGATGAGGCTTTTGAACGGCGTAGTTCTGACTTACACGGCATAGCCAATCTTAAATTACAAACTGTAGCGAATTTTTTAGGTTTTCATGGGAAGTCTCATAATAGTTTAGAGGATGCCCGCATGACGGCGCGTGTTTACGAAGCATTTTTGGAATCGGATGAAGGAAAGATATTATTAGAAGACCAGAGTAGTTTTTCTATGAATCCCTTTAATAGCTTAGACTTATCTCAATTTTTAGATTAGGAGTGCCTATGAAAACTGAAAAACCTAAAAAGCTAGGTTTTAGGAAGATTTACTATAACCTAGATAAGA
>CAUUXT010000174.1:0-2953 GCA_963549015.1 uncultured Streptococcus sp. | reverse complement strand
AGCTGACTTTTTGCTTATCTAGGTTTAATCAAAGTTTAATCAAAATAAAGCAAATCTTTGCTGGTGCTTGTAAAGAGGTCAAAGCCATCCTTGGTAACAACACCGCAGTCTTCGATACGAACGCCGACTTTACCAGGGATATAGATACCTGGTTCAACAGAGAAGCACATGCCTTCTTCGATGACCATGTCGTTTCCTTCCATGATAGATGGGAATTCGTGGACATCCATACCGATACCGTGACCGAGACGGTGGTTGAAGTACTCACCGTAACCAGCTTTTTCGATGACTTCACGGGCAGCGCGGTCTACTTCATGAGCAGTCACACCAGGTTTGATAAAGTCAAGGGCAGCTTGTTGGGCTTCAAGGGTCAAGTTGTAGATATCTTTCTTGAATTGGTCTGGTTTTCCGACAGCGACTGTACGAGTCATATCTGATGCGTAGCCATTGACCATAACACCCAGATCAAAGAGGAGAAGGGCATCTTTTTCGACCTTGTTTGCACCAGGAATTCCGTGTGGATTTGCAGCATTGTCACCAGTCAAGACCATGGTATCAAAACTCATTTCATAGCCTTCACGTTTTAAGGCGAAGTCGATTTGGGCGATGATATCTGTCTCTGTTTTATCAAGAGAGATATTGTCAAAACCAACTTTTACAGCTTTATCAGCATAGAGACCTGCAACCATCATTTTTTGCACTTCATCAGCTGATTTGATGAGGCGCATGCGTTGGATGCGAGGAGTGAGGTTTTCAAACTCAGCAGTTTCAAAGACTGCTTTCAAACCATGGTATTTGGTTAAGATGAGATTGTCAAACTCAACAGCAACACGTTTGAAGTCGTGCTGAGGCAAAGCGTTTTTGATTTTTTGCCATGGATTTTCAGAATCCACATAGCCCACTACTGGGAAGGAAACAGTGCTGGTTGCACGCTCCACTTCAAGGGCGGGGACAAAAAGGAGAGGTTCCTGGTCCGCTAGGACAAAAAGGAACATTTGGCGTTCATGAGGGTCACTGTAAAAACCAGTGAGATAATTAATAGTGACGGGGTCAGATACGACAGCGACGTCTAGTTTTTCTGATTCAAGATATGTTACGATTTGTTGTAATTTAGACATATGCTACCTTCTTTCTACCCCTCTATTTTGGCAAAAAAAGAGAGAAAATGCAAGAGAGAAGGGTAAAAGAACAGGCAAAAAGAACTCCGACAAGATAGTGGAGTTCTTTTATCTAATTTTCCTTAGTTTAAGAAAAGTCAGCCTTGCTTTTCACGTCGCTGTATTCTTCAGCAATTTCTTGACTGAGGATGTCCTCATAGGCAGGGAGTTGGATATCCTGACCGTATTTTTTCTTGAGGGCAGTAGTGACTAGGCGATAAGCTAGATTGGCATTACGAGAGAGGATAGGTCCGTGGAAGTAGGAACCAAAGACATTTTTATAATGAACCCCTTCGCCGACCTTTTCCTCGTTGTTTCCATTTCCATAGACAACCTGTCCCAGCGGTTTTTGGTCATCAGAAAGGAAGGTACGTCCCTGGTGATTTTCAAATCCATAGTAGGTTTCATCGAATTCTTCATTATGGATCTTGATGTCACCGATAAAGCGGTTATTAGTCTGGTTGAGGGTGTAGTGACCCATGACACCGAGCCCTTCGATGCGTTTACCTGAAGCTTCAACATAATATTGCCCCAATAGTTGGAAACCACCGCAGATAGCGAGAACGACACCGTCATTTTGGATGTAGTTGTCAATACTCTCTTTTTTAGCAGGTAGGTCGCCTGCGATGATGCTTTGTTCAAAGTCTTGACCGCCACCGAAAAAGGCAATATCATAGTGGTTTTCATCAAAATCATCATGAAGTGAAACGATATCAACTGTTACATGAGCTCCCAGTTTTTCAGCCACATACTTGAGCATAAGGATGTTTCCATTGTCCCCGTAGGTATTCATGAGGTTTCCATAGAGGTGGGCAATGTTGAGTTGATAAGGGTAGTTGCCAGCTTTTGAGGAAAGTGAAGTATAAACCATTAGTTCATCTCCTTTCTAACAATCTGACGACTAGCCAGCAGTTCGCGGAATTCAAGCATAGCAGTATAGGTAGCCAGGATATAGGCATGTTTGCAATCTTGGTTCTCAATGGTCTTGAGAACTTGTTCCAGATTGCTTGTTTCAGTGATTTTCTCGGCTGGGTAGCCAGTCACCCGTAGACGACGCGCGATTTCAGAATGACGAACACCGCCAGCGTTGATTTCAGGAATGTCCATATCAGTGATTTGTTCAAAGTCAGCATCCCAAATCCAGCTAGTGTCAATCCCATCAGCATAGTTGGCATTAAGGAGAACAGATAAACTAAATGGATAAGGCGCTAGTTTGATCATCTCGATAGCTTGGGTCGCACCAACAGGATTTTTAATCAAGACAAGAGTACACTCTTTATCACCGATATGGAAGGTTTCCTGGCGTCCAAAGACAGCACGGCTCTTGTCAAATCCCTGCTTGATGAGTTGCGAATCTGCACCGAGGAAACGGGCAATGGCAACTGCAGCTAGGGCATTGTAGATATTATAGAGTCCGCCGATTTGGATGCCGTATTCTTGTCCGTCAATGACAAAGCGAGAACGATTGTTAGTTAACTCAACTAGTTCTGTCAAGCGATAGTCGAGATTAGGACGTTTGCAGCCACAGTTTTCGCAAATATAAGCTCCTAAATTGGCATAAGTATTAAGCTCATATTTCAAAATACTTTGACAGTCGGGGCAGAGAATCCCTTCGGTATTGTAGTGAGCAAGCCTTGCTGGACCTTTTTCCAAGTCAAAACCAAAATACTCTACAGGATTTGGAATAGCTGGCTTGTAGAAAAGCGGACTGTCACCATTGAGGAGAACAGTAGCCGTAGGTACCTTACGGATGGCATCTAAAATCATCTTATAAGTCGTATAAATCTCACCGTAGC
>CAUUXT010000173.1:0-2957 GCA_963549015.1 uncultured Streptococcus sp. | reverse complement strand
TATATCTGAGGATGTGGACTTAGCCTATAAAATTAACCACCAGAACAATATTGACCAAGACTATCTAGGGAAATTGTCTACAACCATAAAGATGGTAGCTGAAAAAGAAAATGCAGCTGAAATTTTAGAAAAGTTAAATGTCGTTCCTGTCTTGACCGCCCATCCAACGCAAGTACAACGCAAGAGTATGCTGGACTTGACCAACCATATCCATACTCTTTTGCGCAAGTACCGTGATGTCAAACTAGGCTTGATTAATAAAGAAAAATGGAACATGGATCTCCGTCGTTACATTGAAATTATCATGCAAACAGACATGATTCGTGAGAAGAAATTGAAGGTAACCAACGAAATCACCAACGTGATGGAGTACTATCAAAGTTCATTCCTGAATGCTGTGCCACGTTTGACGGCTGAATATAAGAAACTAGCTAAAGAACAAGGAATTGAGCTTCAACATCCAAAACCAATTACTATGGGGATGTGGATTGGAGGAGACCGCGATGGAAATCCTTTCGTAACAGCGGAAACCCTCAACAAATCAGCCTTGACTCAGTGCGAAGTCATCATGAACTACTACGATGAAAAGATTTATAATCTTTATCGTGAATTTTCACTTTCAACCAGCATCGTGAATGTCAGCGACAAAGTTCGTGAGATGGCGTTGAAGTCGCAAGATAACTCCATTTATCGCGAAAAAGAACTCTATCGTCGTGCCCTTTTTGATATCCAAGCTAAGATGCAGGCAACTAAGGCTTATCTCATTGAAGATAAGGATCTTCAGCCTAGATATGTTACTGCAGATGAATTTTATCAAGACTTGTTGGCCATTCGAGATTCTCTCCTTGAGAACAAGGGGGAATACCTGATCTCAGGAGAATTTGTCGAGTTAATGCAAGCCGTTGAAATCTTTGGCTTCTACCTTGCTTCTATCGACATGCGCCAAGACTCTAGCGTCCATGAAGCCTGTGTGGCTGAATTGTTAGCATCTGCTGGCATCAACGACCACTATAGCGATCTCTCTGAAGACGAAAAATGCGCCCTCCTATTAAAAGAGTTGGAAGAAGATCCTCGTATCCTCTCAGCTACTTATGCTGAAAAGTCAGAACTGCTTGAAAAAGAACTGTCTATCTTTAAAGCTGCCCGCAAGTTGAAGGATAAACTGGGTGAAAATGTCATTCGCCAAACCATCATCTCTCACGCAACAAGTGTATCTGATATGCTAGAATTAGCCATCATGCTCAAGGAAGTGGGCTTGGTTGATGCTCAAAAAGCGCGCGTTCAGATTGTTCCCCTCTTTGAAACGATTGAAGACTTGGATCACTCGGAAGAAACCATGAGAAGATACTTCTCTCTTCCATTGGCTAAAAAATGGATTGCTTCAAAAGACAACTACCAAGAAATCATGCTTGGCTACTCCGATAGTAATAAAGATGGTGGTTATTTATCATCATGTTGGACTCTCTATAAAGCTCAACAACAACTGACTGCTATTGGGGATGAATTTGGTGTTAAAGTCACCTTCTTCCATGGACGTGGTGGTACTGTTGGTCGTGGTGGTGGCCCAACTTATGAAGCCATCACATCTCAACCACTCAAGTCTATCAAGGACCGTATCCGTCTGACTGAGCAAGGAGAAGTCATTGGAAACAAATACGGAAACAAAGACGCTGCCTATTATAACCTTGAAATGTTGGTTTCTGCAGCCATTAACCGTATGATTACCAAGAAGAAGAGCGATACCAACACGTCAAATCGTTATGAAGCTGTTATGGATCAAGTGGTGGACCGTAGCTACGATATCTACCGTGATTTGGTCTTTGGAAATGAACATTTCTATGACTATTTCTTCGAGTCAAGCCCAATAAAGGCTATTTCAAGCTTCAATATCGGTTCGCGTCCAGCAGCTCGTAAGACCATCACTGAAATCGGTGGTTTGCGTGCCATCCCTTGGGTCTTCTCATGGTCACAAAGTCGTGTCATGTTCCCTGGATGGTATGGTGTAGGATCAAGCTTTAAAGAGTTTATTGATCAAGATCCAAAGAATATTGAGTTCCTTCGTGACATGTACCAAAACTGGCCTTTCTTCCAATCTTTGCTTTCAAATGTAGACATGGTCTTATCTAAGTCTAACATGAACATTGCTTTTGAATATGCCAAGCTCTGTGAAGATGAAGAAGTGCAGGCTATCTACTACACTATTTTAGATGAATGGCAATTGACCAAGAACGTTATTCTAGCTATCGAAGGCTATGACGAACTCTTAGCAGAAAACTCTTACCTAAAAGACAGCCTAAATTATCGTATGCCTTACTTTAATATCCTTAACTACATTCAGTTGGAATTGATCAAACGTCAACGTCGTGGCGAATTGTCAGCTGACGAAGAAAAACTGATTCATACAACTATTAACGGAATTGCAACCGGTTTGCGTAATTCAGGCTGATATTCTATAAACTTCCTCTTTTTTCAAGAGGAAGTTTTTGAATTGTTTAAAAAATTCTAAAAATAGCCTTGACAAGTAGTTGAAAAATGATATAATTTAAACATTCAGAAAGTAATCATGCTCATTTTTTAGAGAGTCTGTGGTTGGTGAAAACAGATAGATGAAAGTGATGAAATTGGGCTGAATGTTATTAAGAATTTGAAATCATAAAAATTCGGTGAGCACACCTTACAGTGCAACTCGTTATTGCGAGAAAGAGCGATAGGGATATTCCCTATAATTGAGGTGGCACCGCGCATCGACGTCCTCACACAAGTTTTTTGTGTGAGGATTTTTTCTATGGGAGGAAAGATTATGAAATTTAAACGATGGTGTCGCTTGTTTTGAGTGAAAAGAGTATTATACAAGTGATTTAAAAGGAGAAAAAGTATGAAAAATAAACTTTTAATGGGAATTATCGGTGGATTAGCAGTATTGGTAGTGGCTAGCTTGGTTTATTAATCTATGAACA
>CAUUXT010000172.1:0-3002 GCA_963549015.1 uncultured Streptococcus sp. | reverse complement strand
AGACTGGTGTGGCGATTGTCGTTATATCTATCCATCCTTGCCAGAGATTGAGGAGACTAATCCAGAGTTCACCTTTATTCGAGTGGACCGAGACCAGTATCTGGATCTGGCCAAACTCTGGGATGTTTACGGGATTCCTAGCCTTGTTGTTCTAGAAAAGGACAAGGAAATCGGCCGTTTTGTCAACCGTGACCGTAAAAGCAAGGAACAAATTAACAACTTCTTAGCAGGACTGAAATAGGAGAAAAAGGAAATAATGATTTTTACATATAATAAAGAGCATGTTGGCGATGTCCTTATGGTTATCGTGAAAAACAGCGGAGATGCCAAGTTGGACGTGGAGCGCAAAGGCAATATTGCCCGTGTTTTCCTCAAAGAAAATGGAGAAACAGTAGCTTGGAATATTTTCGAAGTTTCAAGTTTGTTTGAAATTGCAGAGCGCGGTCAAGTCTTTTTATCAGATGAGCAAGTAGCACGTTTGAATCAAGAATTGCAGGCGGAAGGCTTTGCAGAAGAGATTATCAATGACAAAGAACCTAAGTTTGTTGTCGGTGAAATTGTCGAGATGGTAACCCATCCAGATAGTGACCACCTCAATATCTGCCAAGTAGCAGTATCGAGTGACAAGACGGTACAAATTGTTGCAGGTGCTCCCAATGCGCGTGTCGGGTTGAAAACCATTGTAGCTCTTCCAGGTGCCATGATGCCAAAAGGAAATCTCATTTTCCCAGGTGAACTTCGTGGTGAAAAGAGTTTTGGCATGATGTGTAGTCCTCGTGAATTGCATTTGCCAAATGCTCCGCAAAAACGTGGTGTTATTGAATTATCAGAAGACCAAGTTGTTGGAACTCCATTTGACCCAGCCAAACACTGGACTGCCTAGGAAATTGTCAGTGTTTGATAGACCAGATAGAGGGGGATAAGATGGCAAAAAATGTAGTAATTACAGGAGCGACCTCAGGAATCGGTGAAGCGATTGCGCGTGCTTATCTGGAGCTGGGGGAGAATGTCGTTCTAACAGGGCGACGGACAGACAGACTAGAGGCCCTCAAGTCGGAGTTTGCAGAAGTCTTTCCCAATCAAACAGTTTGGACCTTTTCACTGGATGTGACGGATATGACCATGGTAAAGACTGTTTGTTCCGATATTCTAGAAACGATAGGTCAGATTGATATCTTGGTCAATAACGCCGGGCTGGCTCTTGGCTTAGCTCCCTATCAAGACTATGAAGAGTTGGATATGCTGACCATGTTGGATACCAATGTAAAAGGTTTGATGGCAGTTACTCGCTTTTTCTTGCCTTCTATGGTAGCAGCCAACCAAGGTCATATTATCAACATGGGGTCGACTGCAGGAATCTATGCTTATGCGGGTGCAGCTGTCTATTCAGCCACCAAGGCAGCAGTTAAGACTTTTTCAGATGGGCTTCGAATTGATACCATCGCAACGGATATCAAGGTGACCACCATTCAGCCAGGGATTGTCGAAACAGATTTTTCTACGGTACGTTTTCATGGTGACAAAGAGCGTGCTGCGACCGTCTATCAGGGAATTGAGGCCTTGCAAGCTCAGGATATTGCAGATACAGTGGTCTATGTGACCAGTCAGCCTCGTCGTGTGCAGATTACAGATATGACCATTATGGCCAATCAACAGGCGACAGGTTTCATGGTTCATAAAAAATAAAAAATTTCTTCGAAAAGTTACAAGTTTCTGTAACTTTTTTTGATTTTCTGCGAATAGATAAGTAGGAGGAAGAAAATATGTATAATAAAGTTATCATGATCGGGCGCTTGACGTCTACACCAGAATTGCACAAAACCAACAATGACAAGTCAGTAGCGCGTGCAACTATCGCTGTGAACCGTCGTTACAAAGACCAAAATGGGGAACGTGAAGCTGATTTTGTCAATTTGGTTCTTTGGGGAAAATTGGCTGAAACCTTGGCAAGCTATGCAACCAAAGGTAGTCTCATTTCCGTTGATGGGGAGTTGCGTACCCGTCGCTTTGAGAAAAATGGTCAGACCAACTATGTGACCGAAGTTCTCGTGACAGGATTCCAACTCTTGGAAAGCCGCGCTCAACGTGCTATGCGTGAAAATAACGCAGGTCAGGATTTGGCGGATTTGGTCTTGGAAGAGGAGGAATTGCCATTTTAAGAATAGAAAAGCCTGAGTCAATCTTAGGCTTTTTTATGTTGAGAAAGTCAGACTTTTTTCTTGACTATTTCTGACCAAGTGATACAATAGAACTATAAATTGGCACTCAGATATAAAGAGTGCTAATAATATGTAGTTCATCATGGAGGAAAACAGATGTTGAAACCATTAGGAGACCGTGTGGTCTTGAAAATCGAAGAAAAAGAACAAACTGTTGGAGGCTTTGTTCTTGCAGGCTCAGCCCAAGAAAAAACAAAAACAGCCCAAGTTGTAGCTACTGGACAAGGTGTTCGTACCTTGAATGGTGACTTGGTTGCTCCAAGCGTTAAGCCTGGAGACCGTGTCTTAGTTGAAGCCCACGCAGGTCTTGATGTCAAAGATGGCGATGAAAAGTATATCATCGTAGGTGAAGCTAACATCTTGGCAATTGTGGAAGAATAATAGGAGGAAATAAGTATGTCAAAAGAAATTAAATTTTCATCTGATGCTCGTTCAGCTATGGTTCGTGGTGTCGATATCCTAGCAGACACAGTTAAAGTAACCTTAGGCCCAAAAGGTCGTAATGTCGTTCTTGAAAAGTCATTTGGTTCACCCTTGATTACCAATGATGGTGTTACTATTGCAAAAGAAATTGAACTAGAAGATCATTTTGAAAACATGGGTGCCAAATTGGTATCAGAAGTAGCTTCAAAAACCAATGATATCGCAGGTGACGGAACAACAACTGCAACAGTCTTAACTCAAGCTATCGTCCGCGAAGGAATCAAAAACGTCACTGCAGGTGCCAACCCAATCGGTATCCGTCGTGGGATTGAAGCAGCCGTTGCAACAGCTGTTGAAGCT
>CAUUXT010000171.1:0-3009 GCA_963549015.1 uncultured Streptococcus sp. | reverse complement strand
ATATAGATAAAATACCAGTTATATTTCACTTCACACTTTTACAAATATCATTATTAAAATTTTAATGTTACTTACGACGATTTCATCATTTAATAGTTGCTTATGAATTATACAAACTATACACTAAAAGATGAGGATATTGTCAGTGAAATCAAGGGTGGTTATGTTATCAAGGTGGACGGAAAATACTATGTCTACCTTAAGGATGCGGCCCATGCAGATAATGTCCGTACGAAAGAAGAAATCAATCGGCAAAAACAAGAGCATAGTCAGCATCGTGAAGGAGGAACTTCAGCAAACGATGGTGCGGTAGCCTTGGCACGTTCACAGGGACGCTACACCACAGATGACGGCTATATCTTTAATGCATCCGATATCATTGAAGATACTGGTGATGCTTATATCGTTCCTCATGGCGACCATTACCACTACATTCCTAAGAGTGAGTTATCAGCCAGCGAATTGGCTGTCGCAGAAGCCTTCCTATCTGGTAGAAGTGGTCAATCAAATACGCCTACTTATCGCCGTACCAATGGCAACAGTGCTAGCAGTGATATAGATAGATGGACACCATCCTATAATAATCAAGGCAGTGGCTATACGAACACAAACACATCTAACAACAGTAACAGTAGCGACGATAGCCAAGCAAGTCAAAGTGATGAGGATATTGATGGCCTTCTGAAACAACTTTATGGCTTGCCACTCAGCCAACGACACGTAGAATCTGATGGCCTTGTCTTTGATCCAGCACAAATCACAAGTCGAACAGCTAGAGGTGTTGCAGTACCTCATGGGGACCATTACCATTTTATCCCTTATTCACAGATGTCTGAATTGGAAGAACGAATCGCTCGCATCATCCCGCTTCGCTATCGTTCGAACCATTGGGTGCCGGATTCAAGACCAGAACAACCAAGTCCACAACCGACTCCGGAACCTAGTCCAAGCCCGCAACCTGCACCAAATCCTCAACCAGCTCCAAGCAATCCAATTGACGGAAAATTGGTTAGACAAGCGGTTCGAAAAGTAGCTGATGGCTATGTCTTTGAGGAGAATGGAACCTCACGTTATATTCCTGCCAAGGAACTTACGGCAGAAACAGCAGCAGCCATTGATAGTAAACTAGCCAAGCAAGAAAGTTTAGCTCATAAGCTCGGAGCTAAGAAAACCAATCTCCCATCTGGTGATCGAGGATTTTACAATAAGGCTTACAATTTACTAGCGACAGTTCATCAAGATTTACTTGATAATAAAGGGCGCCAAGCTGATTTTGACACTTTGGATAAACTGTTGGAACGTTTAAATGATGAAAGCAGTGATAAAGTCAAGTTGGTGGATGATATCTTGGCCTTTCTAGCACCGATTCGTCATCCAGAACGTTTAGGAAAACCAAATGCGCAAATTGCCTACACTGATGATGAGATTCAGGTAGCCAAGTTGGCAGGCAAGTATACAACAGAAGATGGCTATATCTTTGATCCTCGTGATATCACCAGTGATGAGGGAGATGCCTATGTAACTCCGCATATGACCCATAGCCATTGGATTAAAAAAGATAGTTTGTCTGAAGCCGAAAGAGCGGCAGCCCAGGCTTATGCTAAAGAGAAAGGTTTGACTCCTCCTTCAACAGATCATCAGGGTTCAGGAAATACGGAGGCTAAAGGAGCAGAAGCTATCTACAACCGCGTGAAAGCAGCTAAGAAGGTGCCGCTTGATCGTATGCCTTACAATCTCCAACATACCGTGGAAGTTAAAAATGGAAGTTTAATCATTCCTCATTATGACCATTACCATAACATCAAATTTGAGTGGTTTGACGAAGGGCTTTATGAGGCACCTAAGGGGTATACTCTTGAGGATCTCTTTGCGACTGTCAAGTACTATGTCGAACATCCAAATGAACGTCCGCATTCAGATAGTGGTTGGGGAAATGCAAGTGACCATGTTCAAAGAAACCAAAATGGTCAAGCTGATACCAACCAAACGGAAAAACCAAACGAGGAGAAACCTCAGACAGAAAAACCTGAGGAAGAAACTCCTAGAGAAGAAAAACCGCAAAGTGAGAAACCAGAATCTCCAAAACCAACAGAGGAACCGGAAGAAGAATCACCAGAGGAGCCAGAAGAACCTCAGGTCGAGACTGAAAAGGTTGAAGCGAAGTTAAGAGAGGCTGAAGAGCTACTTGCAAAAATCCAAGACCCCATCGTCAAGTCTAACGCTAACGAAACTCTTACTGGATTAAAGAATAACCTATTGTTTGGCGCTCAGGACAACAATACTATTATGGCAGAAGCTGAAAAACTATTGGCTTTATTAAAGGAGAGTAAGTAAAGGTAGCAGCATTTTCTAACTCCTAAAAACAGAATAGGAGAACGGGAAAACGAAAAATGAGAGCAGAATGTGAGTTCTAGTTCTCATTTTTTTCATGAAAATGTGCAAAATATCTTGACAGATAGTATAAATAAAGATAAACTATTTACTGGTTAATTAATCAGTTAAACACTAGTTAAGGAGTAATGATGAAAAAAAGAACAATACTATTATTGATGGCCAGTGTGTTGGCTCTTGTCTTAGGAGCATGTGGTCAAAAAGAAAAACAAGAAGCAAAAGGGATGAAGATTGTAACAAGTTTTTACCCGATCTATGCCATGGTCAAAGAGGTATCGGGTGACTTGAATGATGTTCGGATGATTCAGTCAAGTAACGGGATTCACTCCTTTGAACCGTCAGCAAATGACATTGCTGCTATCTATGACGCGGATGTTTTTGTCTACCATTCTCATACGCTCGAATCTTGGGCGGGAAGTCTGGATCCAAATTTGAAAAAATCAAAAGTTAAAGTTTTAGAGGCTTCTGAAGGGATGACTTTGGATCGCGTCCCAGGGCTAGAAGATGTAGAAGCTGGCGACGGCATCGATGAAAAAACGCTTTACGATCCGCACACTTGGTTAGATCCTGAAAAAGCAGGAGAAGAAGCCCAGATTATTGCGGACAAACTTTCAGAGG
>CAUUXT010000170.1:0-3070 GCA_963549015.1 uncultured Streptococcus sp. | reverse complement strand
GACACAAACATCCCAATCTACGCACAAATCTTTACTGACTCAATCGCTGAAGAAGGCAAAGAAGGCGACAGCTACTACAGCATGATGAAATACAACCTTGACAAGATTGCTGAAGGTTTGTCTAAGTAATCCACTAAAAAACGTCGTTCTCACGTGAATGGGCGTTTTTTTATCACTTAATTTCCGGTCAAATCATTGGAAAAATCTGACAATTCTCGGTAAAATAAAAGAAAAAAGAATGGAGTAGTTTCATGACCACTTTTCTCGGAAATCCTGTAACTTTTACAGGTAAACAACTGCAAGTCGGAGACAAGGCACTTGACTTTTCTCTTACAACAACCGATCTCTCTAAAAAAACGCTAGCTGACTTTGATGGAAAGAAAAAAGTCTTGAGTGTTGTCCCTTCTATCGATACTGGTGTCTGCTCAACGCAAACACGTCGATTCAACCAAGAACTTGCCAACCTTGACAACACCGTCGTTCTTACCGTTTCTATGGACCTACCATTTGCCCAAGGACGCTGGTGTGGGGCTGAAGGTCTTGACAATGCCATCATGCTATCAGACTACTTTGACCATTCTTTCGGGCGCGATTATGCCCTTTTGATTAACGAGTGGCATCTCCTTGCACGTGCCGTCTTTGTTCTCGATACTGACAATGTCATCCGTTACGTAGAATACGTTGACAACATCAACACGGAACCAGATTTTGAAGCTGCTATTGCTGCAGTGAAAGAACTGGACTAAAATCAAAGCCATTAGGGCAGAAGGCTAGAGAAATCTAGCTTTTTTTGATATACTAGATGGAGAGAAAAGACAAGAGGAAACGAATGACGCCAAATAAAGAAGACTATCTAAAATGTATTTATGAAATCGGTACGGAGATGCAAAAAATCACCAATAAAGAAATTGCTACCCGTATGCAAGTCTCTCCACCTGCCGTAACAGAGATGATCAAACGCATGAAAAGTGAAAATCTCATCCTCAAGGATAAGGAGAATGGCTATCTATTAACAGATATCGGACTCGAACTGGTCTCAGAACTCTATCGCAAACACCGGTTGATTGAGGTCTTTCTAGTTCACCATCTCGACTATACCAGTGACCAGATCCACGAAGAAGCTGAGGTCCTAGAGCACACTGTATCCGATCTCTTCGTAGAGAGACTGGATAAACTCCTGGGCTTCCCTAAAACCTGCCCCCACGGAGGAACCATCCCAGTCAAAGGAGAGCTCTTAGTCGAAATTAACAACCTACCTCTAGCAGATACCAAAAAAGCCGGTACCTATCTCCTGACTCGGGTTCATGATAGCTTTGATCTACTCAAATATCTAGAGAAGTACGCAATTCATATCGGTGACCAACTCCAAGTCAAGCAGTTTGATAGCTTTTCCAATAGCTTTACACTGGTCAACAAAGGTGAAGATCTCCAAGTTAGCATCGATATCGCCAAACAACTCTATGTCGAAAAAATCAGTTAACCCCTTATCCCTGAAAGAAGTTCCTTTCAGGGATTTTTTGTCATTTTGCTTGTAAGTCCCATTCGTTTGATGTAGAATGAAGCTAGATAAAAGAGGGAGGTTTTCCTATGAAAAAGCTCTTTAGAATCCATTTTGTAGCCATTGCACTCTGCGATTTGCTACTATTAGCATTTTTTATCACAAGACATGAGACAGCTTTGGGCTGGCTCATGCTCTCTGGTTTTATTTTCATCCTTGCTCAGGGACTACTGCTATCTCGCTTGGTCTTCCGACTCAAAAAACATTTCTCTGAGATTTATCCTCAGATGAACAAAAAAATTCGCCTCTACTATTTAGGGGTGCTCATCAGCGATTTTCTATTATTTGTCCTTTTAACCTTCGCTAGTTCTCAGCGACTTTCCTCTCTTATGCCAATCGTCACTTCTTGCCATTCTACTTTTTATTATATGACAGCTAACTACCTAAGAGAAAACTATCCCGACTTTTACAACAAACACATTTCTTTATGGGAGTGTTTCTAAACAAAAACCAAGCCGACAAGGCTTGGTTTTCTTATCTATTTTTTATATCAAGGATAATGGTGACCGGTCCGTCATTGACCAGCTCTACCTGCATATCCGCTCCAAAGATACCTTTCTGAACGGGCACTTCCTGAGCTAGCTTTTGGTTGAAAGTGTCATAGAAGGCAGCTGCCCTATCAGGCTTGGCTGCACCTGTAAAGGCTGGACGATTGCCCTTCTTAGTATCTGCAAAGAGGGTAAACTGAGAAATAGAAAGGATTTCGCCCCCAATATCCTTAACAGACAGATTCATCTTGCCTTCTGCGTCTGAAAAAATCCGCATGTTGACGAGCTTTCTCACAGCATAGTCCAAATCTTCCTCTTGGTCCTCTGGACCAACACCGACCAGCAATAAGAGTCCCTGATTGATCTTTCCATGAACCTGACCTTCGATACTGACTTGAGCTTTTTTAACCCGTTGGATAATGATTTTCATAATAGCCTTTCTAGTAAGAGCTAGGACAATTAGCCATTAGTCCGTTTAACAGAGTAAACCTCTGGCACACTCTTAATCTTATCCACGACTGTGGTCAGTGTAGAGAGGTTGGAAATACCAAATGAGACATGGATATTAGCAAATTTCATATCCTTGGTTGGTTGAGCATTAACGGTTGAGATATTCTTGGTTGTGTTGGAGAGAACTTGCAGAACATCATTTAAGAGTCCTGTACGGTTGAGACCATAGATATCGATGTGGGCAGTGTATTCCTTGCTTGAGAATTGATCTTCCCATTCCACATCAAGGAGACGTTGCTCATAGTTTTCTTGGGCACGGAGATTCATACAATCCACACGGTGAATAGCTACACCGCGTCCCTTAGTAATGTAGCCGACAATGTCGTCACCTGGCACTGGATTGCAACACTTAGCAATCCGAACTAGGAGACCTGAAGCCCCTTCAATGACCACACCACCCTCATGCTTGACCTTGAGGGTTTCTTTATTTTCAACCTTAACTTCGCCACCTTTGACAAGCTCTTCTGCTTCCGCCTTGGCCTTGGCACGTTCTTCCTCGCGGCGTTCCTTTTCA
>CAUUXT010000169.1:0-3098 GCA_963549015.1 uncultured Streptococcus sp. | reverse complement strand
ATTCATCTTTACGGAGAAAGCTATGTCAAACCAGAGTTTACTGGCTTAGCTGGAACTACGGTACAAGTTCGTCCCGATCAATTACCTTCGGAAGAAGAGCAAAAGCCATTATTCTCTGTTGAAAATATCAATCAAGAACAAGGAACATATACGGTCAAAATTAAGGAAACTTCAAAATCCAAATCCATTCAATCCGTTCGCGTTCCTATTTGGAGTACTACAAATCAGAGTAATATCAAATGGTACACAGCCACTGACAATGGAGACGGAACTTTTTCAACAACCTTTAATATCCGCAATCATCAGGCTTTGTCTGGAACCTATATCAATCATATTTATGTAAAATATAAAGACGGTAGTGAGCATAGTTATGCAACAGATTCGGTTAGCATGTTCGCAGAACAGATAAAAACGAAAGTAGCTGTCACAAAACGCTCGATCTACAATTATGAAGTAACGGTGACAGATGCTTATGGAGATGGAAATATCATCCTGCCTACCTGGTCTGAAGTCAACGGGCAAGATGATATCCAGTGGTACACAGCTACTAAAACCGGAAATGGTATCTACAAGTTCACTATTGATATGCAAAAACACACTGGTAGCGGGCTTTTCCACACACATGTCTACCGCAATCTCAACGGTAAAATGATTGGACTAACAGGTACGAGCTATCAAGTAGAGAAACCTGTTATTTCTTTCCAACCCAATTATGCTGCTGCAACGACTTATCCAAAAGGGCAATGCACTTGGGGCGCTAAAGCTCTAGCACCTTGGGCTGGCAACTACTGGGGCAATGGTGGCGATTGGGCTACTAGTGCCAGACGTGCTGGTTTTAAAACAGGAACAACTCCACAAGTCGGAGCCATTATTTGTTGGACAGATGGTAGTTACGGACACGTTGGAGTAGTCACTCACGTCGCCTCAAACACCCGTATTCAGATTCAAGAGGCAAACTACGCTGGGAAACAGTACATTGGCAACTTTCGTGGCTGGTTTAATCCCCATACAGCAGGACAAGGTGCAGTGAGCTATATTTATCCAAAATAACTCTCTCTAAAAAACTTTTAAACCTTGGAAATCAATCCAAGGTTTTTTCTGTTCTCAATGTCTAAAATGTCTCACACCTGTAAATACCATAGCAATGCCGTATTTATCAGCCATATCGATAGACTCTTGGTCACGGACGGAACCGCCGGGTTGGATGATAGCTTTGATACCAGCAGCTGCAATTTCTTCAACGTTATCAGCAAACGGGAAGAAAGCGTCAGAAGCAAGAACAGCCCCGTCAAGGCGATCTTTAGCTTGGTCAATGGCGATGCGAACAGAAGCGACACGATTGGTCTGACCCGGGCCGACACCAAGTGTCATGTGGTCATTGGTCACGATAATGCCATTAGACTTGACATACTTGATAGCTTTCCAAGCAAATTCAAGAGCAGTTTCTTCCGTTTTAGTTGGCTGGCGCTTGGTAACGACCTGCCAATCGGCTGGACTTTCTTTGACCACGTCTTGATTTTGCACAAGGAGGCCACCAACAACGCCAGTATACTCTTTTTCAGCCTCGCTAGCTTCTTGAGCGTCAAAGGGAAGTTGCAGAATACGCAGATTTTTCTTTTTGGTTGTGAGAATAGCTAGCGCTTCGTCTGTATAAGATGGGGCAATGATGATTTCTAGGAAGATAGCGTGCATCTTCTCAGCTGTCGCTGCATCAACCTCACGGTTTAGGACAACAATGCCTCCGAAGATCGAAACTGAATCAGCCTCATAAGCGTAATCCCAAGCTGTTTCAATGTCATCAGCCTGACCGATACCACATGGATTCATGTGCTTGAGCGCCACAACGGTTGGACGGTCTTTAAAGTCACGAATGACACGGATAGCCGCATCAGCATCGCGAATATTGTTGAAGGACAATTCCTTACCGTTGATCTGCTTAGCAGAGGCAATAGAATAAGCAGTTGGCAAGGCTTTTTGGTAGAAATCCGCATCCTGCTGTGGATTTTCACCATAACGCATTGGCTGCTTGAGGTCATAAGTCAAGGTGAGTTTTTCAGGTTTTTCTTCACCCACTTGAGCAGTGAAATATTCAGCGATGAGGGCATCGTAAGCTGCGGTGTGACGGAAAACTTTAGCTGCCAGACGCTTACGAGTTTCATAAGTTGTTTCGCCGTTCGCTGACAATTCGTCAAGAACCTCAGCGTAGTCAGCAGGGTCAACCACAACCGTCACACTGGCATGGTTTTTAGCTGCTGAACGCAGCATAGATGGTCCGCCGATATCAATATTTTCAACCGCATCCGCGTAGGTCGCATCTGGTTTAAGAATAGCCTCCTTGAATGGGTAAAGGTTGACAACAACTAAATCAATCGGTGTGATGCCATGTTCTTTCATAGCATTAACATGACTATCAAGGTCTCGGCGCGCCAAGAGACCACCATGAATGTTTGGGTGAAGAGTCTTGACACGACCATCCATCATTTCAGGAAAGCCAGTCACGTCGTCAATAGCGATGGTGTCAATCCCTGCCTTGTCAAGGGCAACCTTAGTTCCACCGGTTGAGACAATTTCCCAACCCAAGTTTTTCAATTCTTGAGCAAAGCCAACAATGCCCGATTTGTCTGAGACGCTGATAAGTGCGCGTTTTGTTGTCATAATTAAGATACCAAGTCCGACTAGAAGGTGAATGAAAAATAGGAAACTCGACGAAGACGCTTGCGTCTAGGAGATGTTTATCTTTTTTCCGAACCTTCCGGACGGGTTCAATTCCTTTCTTTTTGAAAAGTGTTTCAGTGTTTCTTTGATACTTTCCTAAAACAGCACGGACAGCAGCGACTTCCTTTGAAATTCCATGCTTAAAAATTGAGTCTAAAGTCTCAATTTTCCCGAAACTGGTGACAGACGTCTGTTCCCAGTCTTTTTGCCGCGTCGGAAAATATCGGTTTACT
Organism: uncultured Streptococcus sp.; assembly: GCA_963549015.1. Taxonomy (GTDB): domain Bacteria; phylum Bacillota; class Bacilli; order Lactobacillales; family Streptococcaceae; genus Streptococcus. The sequence goes on along the minus strand of CAUUXT010000169.1, from coordinate 150 downwards.
CGCTAACGCTCGTAGATTCAAGCTTAAATTATTCTAGTTTCTTTAATCATTGAGCAAGTCATAAAAAGTAAGTTCGTCTATAATTTCTATATCTTGACCTTCAAGTTTTAATCGTTCTACTTTCTTCTGTTTTGAAGACTTTTCTCCTTT
>CAUUXT010000168.1:0-3114 GCA_963549015.1 uncultured Streptococcus sp. | reverse complement strand
ACAGCTTGGGCAATGGCTGGTTTAGCAGGGCCTATTTTATTAGCAGAGACTTATAAAATAGCTCATTCTTACACACAAACCTTGTTCGTTTTTCTTATTTTATATAGTATAGCCTTAGCTTTGTCTTATTATCTAGGTCGTTCAATCAAAAAGGAAATCCAAAAACCGCTTACATGATTTTCCTTAAGGATTCTACTATCTTTTACCCCTCTCTTGTGTTATACTAGATAGGTTGCAAAGAAACTCGTACTTTTCTTTCGTGGAAAAGAAGCAACACGGTATCTCTTTTTTGTAGAAGATACGTCATGAAAAGAAAAGTATAAACTAAAGCCCTATAGGGTGGCTTCGCACCACCTTTAGAAAGAAGAATAACGTGAAATTTAATGAATTTAACTTGTCTGCTGAATTGCTAGCAGAGATTGAAAAAGCTGGATTTGTAGAAGCCAGTCCCATCCAAGAACAGACCATTCCATTGGCTCTCGAAGGAAAAGACGTTATCGGTCAAGCTCAGACTGGTACAGGAAAAACTGCAGCCTTTGGCTTGCCAACCCTTGAAAAAATCCGTACAGAAGAAGCGACCATCCAAGCCTTGGTTATCGCTCCAACTCGTGAACTCGCTGTCCAAAGCCAAGAAGAACTGTTCCGCTTTGGCCGTAGCAAAGGAGTGAAAGTTCGCTCAGTATATGGTGGATCAAGCATTGAAAAACAAATTAAGGCTCTTAAATCTGGTGCCCATATCGTTGTAGGAACACCAGGACGTCTCTTGGACTTGATCAAACGCAAGGCTTTGAAATTGCACGATATTGAAACCCTCATCCTTGATGAAGCAGATGAAATGCTCAACATGGGCTTTCTTGAAGACATCGAAGCTATTATCTCGCGTGTCCCTGACAGTCGTCAAACCTTACTCTTTTCAGCAACCATGCCAGATGCTATCAAGCGTATCGGTGTTCAGTTTATGAAAGAGCCTGAGCATGTCAAGATTGCTGCCAAGGAATTGACAACAGAATTGGTTGACCAGTACTATATTCGTGTTAAGGAGCAAGAAAAATTTGATACCATGACTCGTCTTATGGATGTGGAACAGCCTGAACTTGCTATTGTATTTGGTCGTACCAAACGCCGTGTAGATGAATTGACTCGTGGACTTAAAATCCGTGGCTTCCGTGCAGAAGGAATTCATGGTGATTTAGACCAGAACAAACGTCTTCGTGTCCTTCGTGATTTTAAAAATGGGAATCTTGATGTTCTAGTTGCGACTGACGTGGCAGCACGTGGTTTGGATATCTCAGGTGTGACCCATGTCTACAACTACGATATTCCACAAGATCCTGAAAGTTACGTTCACCGTATCGGTCGTACAGGTCGTGCTGGTAAGTCAGGTCAATCTATTACTTTCGTAGCACCAAATGAAATGGGCTACCTTCAAATCATCGAAAACTTGACTAAGAAACGCATGAAAGGCTTGAAACCAGCAACAGCAGAAGAAGCCTTCCAAGCTAAGAAACAAGTAGCGCTCAAGAAAATCGAACGAGACTTCGCAGACGAAGCCATTCGTGGGAACTTTGAGAAATTTGCTAAAGATGCTCGTAAATTGGCTACAGAATTTAGTCCAGAAGAATTGGCTATGTATATCTTGAGTCTGACAGTCCAAGATCCAGACAGCCTTCCTGAAGTGGAGATTGCGCGTGAAAAACCACTGCCGTTCAAACCGTCAGGAAATGGACGTTCTGGAGGTAATCGTGGACGCGACAATCGTCGAGGAGATAACCGTCGTGGTGGTCGCCGTGATGATTTCAAAAAAGGCAACCGCGGAAACGATCGTTTTGATAAAGACAGACGTTACCGTAATAAAGACAATAAAAAACCTCACAATACCTCAAGCGAAAAGAAGACTGGCTTTGTTATTCGTAACAAGGGCGATAAATAAGAAAAAGCGGTTCAAAATGAATCGCTTTTTTATATAAGGAGACCAAGGGTAAAAGAAGATGGTTGATAGTAAAGGATAGGTGAAACGGAAAGGGATTTACCATGTCATCTTCTTATAATGTTATAATAACAAAATTTATTTTTGCTGTCAACACAAAAGATCTTATTTTTCTAAAATATTTTTGCTGTTCAAAATTGCAATTAAATAAGCAATTTTCAGATAATAATTGAAAATTCACGCTCTTTATGTTATAATGGTAGCGATTAGATGCGAGGTAAAAAATGGCACACTTATTAGAAAAAACAAGAAAAATTACTTCTATTTTGAAACGCTCAGAGGAGCAACTTCAAGATGAACTTCCTTATAATGCGATTACACGCCAGTTGGCAGATATTATTGATTGTAACGCTTGTATTGTGAATAGCAAGGGGCGCCTTTTAGGCTACTTCATGCGTTATAAAACGAATACAGATCGTGTAGAGCAGTTTTTTCAAACTAAGATTTTTCCAGATGATTATATTCAAGGTGCAAACATGATCTATGATACGGAAGCCAACCTTCCTGTTGAACATGATTTGACCATTTTCCCTGTAGAGAGCCGTGCGGATTTTCCAGATGGTTTGACGACCATTGCTCCGATTCATGTATCAGGGATTCGCCTAGGTTCGTTGATTATTTGGCGCAATGATAAGAAATTTGAAGATGAAGATTTGATTCTTGTTGAGATTGCGAGCACGGTGGTAGGGATTCAACTCTTGAACTTCCAACGTGAAGAAGACGAGAAGAATATTCGCCGCCGTACGGCTGTTACCATGGCGGTCAACACCCTGTCCTATTCAGAACTTCGTGCCGTATCAGCTATTTTAGCTGAATTGGATGGAAATGAAGGGCAGCTGACTGCATCAGTTATTGCAGATCGTATTGGCATTACCCGCTCAGTGATTGTCAATGCGCTTCGGAAATTGGAGTCGGCGGGAATTATTGAGAGTCGTTCTTTAGGAATGAAGGGGACTTATCTCAAAGTTCTAATTGGTGATATTTTTGAGGAAGTGAAAAAGAGGGACTACTAATGGCAAAGGCTTTAATCTTGATTGACTATACAGAGGATTTCGTAGCAGACCATGGAAAGCTAACTGCTGGCGCACCCGCTCAAGCAATATCAAAAGCCATTGATCAGGTAACTA
>CAUUXT010000167.1:0-3129 GCA_963549015.1 uncultured Streptococcus sp. | reverse complement strand
AACACCAGTAAACTGACGATGATTAAAAAGGTATTCCACAAGATGTGAAGGGCCATTGACCAATAAATTGAACGTGTATAACGAAAGAGCAGGCAGAGTAGCAGACCTGCTCCTGCATAAACGATGAAATCTGTTAACACCCATCCATATTGTAAAACATGGATGAGACTAAAGAGTGTGGCAGAAATGATGACGTCAATATAGTATCTTTTAAATTTAGATAGGGCTGTCATCAGAAGTCCACGGAAAACTAACTCCTCAACTATCGGAGCAATAAGACTGCCGTAGAGAATACGTGTCACAAAATAACTAATTCCCGTCAAATTGGCTACGGTTTCTTTTATAGCACTACCATTTTGTGTGCTGGGAAAGATCCGAGTGGTTATATTTACCCACAAAAACATCAATATAAAGGAAAGGAAGAAGATACCCAGATAGGACCAACGAAACTGGAAGCGACCGTACTCTTTCCAACGTTGACTCTTAACAAGAACCACAGTAGCAGCAATTCCTTCAATTATTATCAATAAAATTTGAATCCCATAAAATCCAAAATCTGATAATTGATCCATGAACTCTAATCTCACTACTAAATTAAAAATCAAGTAATAAGACATAAGTACCAAAATGGTCCCTAGGTAAAATTTCGTTTCTTCCCTTTTCATAGTTTTTTCTCCTAAATGTTAGTTACGACGTTTTCCAAACAGTCCTTCAATCATCCCATTCGACCAATCAAATGCCCCATAAGGTCTGGGACTAATACCTCTACCTCCCCAAGCAGGCAAAGCACTACCACCACAACCAATATTTTCACCCACACAAGCCATAGTGAAATTTCCTCCGTAAACCTACTCCAACTCCGCTTCTGCAACCTAGCCTAGGATTTGCTTCAAATGACTTACAACGATAGTATAACACGGAAACCACCGCATTTTAGTAAATCGCATATTTGATATTGTTTCTCATAGAAATCTCTCATTTGCGATAGTGGATTAATCGATAAGTTCTTTATATTGCTGTAAGCGTAGTTCAAAAAGGGCTGTTAATTGTGGATTTTCTAATATTTGCAGAGATTGGATAAAGTGTTCAATCTCTTTTTGATTGCTCCCCTTAGTTTGAAGGAAAATGCTCATCTTCTTTAAAAACTGCCACAATAATTTCTCAAAAACATCGTATGGTCGGAGCATACTCTCCAACTCAGCTTCAAAGATTGGGATATAAGAAAAAAGTTTGCGCTCCATGAGCTCTGATATGATATTCAGAAAGCCACTTTTCATATACAGTCTATTGTGTGCTAATTCTTTAAATTCCTTGGATTTTTCAAGTAAAGAGGTGGATAAAAAAATCAGATCTTGATTACTTAAGAAAGGCATGGTATTGCAAAAAAGATAGAGTTCAAACCAGGTCCAAGATTCAATAGCATAGAGATAAGTAGTCAAAAACTCCCTATCCTCCTCTTCTAGCGGATAGTTTTTATCTAAGGAATGGATGGCATTTTTAATCACAATAGCATTCAAACGACGATAGGTCTGCGCCATCTGTTCTTGCTCGACTTCCTCCAACAGTTGCTCTAAGCCAGCAATATCTTGATGGGCAAAGCGATCCACAACCCTTCTACCAATTCGCATATGTGGGGATTCTTGATAGTTATTAAGCTTGTGTCCAAACTCATCGAAGGTCACATTTATCCCTTGGATAGCTAGTATCAGTTTATCCGCAGATAGCATAGACTGTCCTAGTTCAAACTTGGATAGCTGGGATGCTGTCAGTCCATTACAAGCCACATCTGACTGCTTAAGTTTCCTCGCTAGGCGTAATTCCTTGTAAAATTCTCCCAATTCCATTCTCTCAATCATCTGGCCACCTCCTAATTTTTACATATTATATCATCATTTTTACGGTTATGTCAAAATATTCTGACACTTTTGAGAGTTAAAAAGCCAGCTCAAAGCTGACTCTTTATTCCATAGTATCAAAGGCGAGGCTTGGTTTGGCGTTGAGGTCCAAGCCTGCAAAGTTTCCTTTGTTCCACTCGCTAACGCTAGCATAAGCAATCATACCTGCATTGTCTCCGCAAAGGCGTAGGGGTGGAATGATAACCTTGACGTCAGTGATTTCAGCTGCTAGGCGTTCTCTGAGGCCTTTATTAGCTGCCACACCACCGGCTACAACTAAGGTTTTGACAGGGTATTCCCCCAAGGCCTTCTTGGTTTTGGCCATAAGAATATCCATGACTGCTGCTTGGAAGGAGGCTGATAAGTCTTCCTTAGATAAGCTTTCTCCCTTTTGCTCGGCATTGTGGTGAAGATTGATAAAGGCAGATTTCAAACCTGAAAATGAAAACTCCAGATTATCTTCCTTAATCATAGCACGAGGGAAATCATACACATCCTGCCCTTTATGAGCTAGCTCGTCAATCTCACGACCGGCTGGATAGGTCAATCCCATGACGCGACCGACCTTATCATAGGCCTCACCAACCGCATCATCCCGCGTTTCCCCAACAATCTTATAATCCCCAGCCTCAGAAACATAGACCAACTCCGTGTGCCCACCGCTGACCAAGAGGGCTAGCAAGGGAAACTCCAAAGGCTCTACGCTCTGAGCTGCCATGAGGTGGCCAGCCATGTGGTTAACGGGAATCAGCGGAAGTCCATGTGCCCAAGCAAAGGCCTTGGCAGCTGACAAACCAACTAGCAGTGCTCCAACCAAGCCTGGTCCGTAGGTAACCGCCACAGCTGTTACATCCTCTTCGGTAATCCCTGCTTCTGCTAGCGCCTCCTCGATGCAGGCTGTGATAACTTCGACATGGTGGCGACTAGCCACTTCTGGCACTACGCCCCCAAAACGTTTGTGACTCTCAATTTGACTCGCAATGACATTGGACAAGAGCTCATCGTCGTTTTTCAAGACGGCGACACTGGTCTCATCACAGGATGTCTCAAATGCTAAAATATATCTATCCTTCATCTATTTCTCTCTTCATGATAATGGCGTCCTCGACTGGGTCATGGTAGTAGGTCTTTCGCTCAGCGATGACCGCCATCTTTTCTTTCTTGTAAAATGCTTGCGCTCGTTGGTTTGACTTTCTGACTTCGAGGAAAATCTCCTTGTCTGTCGGCAATGTTG
>CAUUXT010000166.1:0-3130 GCA_963549015.1 uncultured Streptococcus sp. | reverse complement strand
TATAAATGCAATTCTAAACTTAGAATTGCATTTATATTAAAGTAATTAGACTGTTCGACGCTTAGAATGCCTTGATTCTGAGAAATGTTGACTAAAAAATGATTCGAATAGCTTTTTTCTGATATAGGATGATAGATAGATGGGTGAGATGATGAACATACAAAAAGAGAAAGTTAGAAAAGAGTTGGTGTCCCTCTGTTTGGGAGAGTTCACAGCCGTCCTATCTATTTGGTTTTGTTTTTTCCTTTTGAAAAATAGGCTTGGTGATTGGAATGGTTTGATCTCTATTCTTCATCCGTTGTCTTTACTGACATTTATTTTGCTTCAAGGTTCAATCTATTGGGCGATTTTGATTAGAAGACTCTCGAAACCTCAGTTCGGAAGTGAAAATGTCCCTAAAATATATGGTGTGCTCAGAATACTAGACCTTGTTTTACTTATTTCAGGCTTTCCTTTTATTGTCTGGAACACGCAAAGTGTCCAAGTGGCTGTCTTAGCCACGTTGATAGAGTTTTTTGCCTTTATCGAATGGCTTAATTACTACATTGTACGCCTATCTTATACTTTGAACCCGCTTGTTTTATGGAAACGAATTGTTAAGGGAAAACTTGAAAAAAGCAGAATAGCCAAGGAGTTGGGGTAGGGGAGAATGAATGTATGTTTTAGAGACTATCAGTATAAAACTTTAGTTGACGTTAAATAATATTAAAAATGAATAGGAGAATATCTATGTCTGTAGGGTTAATGGTTGGTTATAATTGGTGGACTATAGGAGAAGGGAGTCTTTTTAATTCATTCTTTTCGACTATTTATGTTCGCTTAGAGAATAATGAGTGGGGAAGTAGATACCCAGTAATAATGAATAAGCTTTACTGGGGAGATGTTCCTTTTGAATCTGTTGAAAGAGGAATAGAGGAGTTGTTATCTATCCAAGATGAGTTGAAAAAATTTCTCCCTCAGGATGTTATATGGGATTTTGAAGATTTGTCACTCACTCCTCCTTGGGGAAATAATATCGCAGAGCATATAACAAATTTATCACATTATTTCATAACGAGTTCCGGAAAAGATTTAATAGAAGTTTTGCTGACTAGTTTTAGATTTGCACTTGAGCACGGTCAAAATGTGAGTGTAAAAAGTATTTGAAACTCAATAAATCAAAGGTTCATTTATGCTATAATGTTCTTAATGAATTTTCAGAAAGGAAACTCAATGCCCTACAAATTTCTACTCTTCGACCTTGACCACACCTTACTTGATTTTGATGCTGCTGAGGATGTGGCTTTGACGCAACTTCTAAAGGAAGAAGGAGTTGCGGACATTCAAGCCTATAAAGACTATTACGTTCCTATGAACAAGGCTCTCTGGAAGGACTTGGAGCAAAAGAAAATCAGTAAACAAGAACTGATTAACACGCGCTTTTCTCGTTTATTTACGCATTTTGGACAGAAAAAAGACGGCAGGTTACTTGCCCAGCGTTACCAATTTTATCTCGCCCAGCAGGGACAAACTCTTTCAGGTGCTCATGAACTCTTGGACAGTCTCATCGAGCGTGATTATGACTTGTATGCTGCGACAAATGGCATCACTGCCATTCAGACGGGACGTTTGGCTCAATCAGGTCTGGCACCTTATTTCAATCAAGTTTTTATCTCTGAGCAATTGCAAACGCAAAAGCCTGATGCTCTCTTTTATGAAAAAATCGGTCAGCAGATTGCAGGATTTAGCAAAGAAAAAACGCTGATGATTGGAGATTCCCTAACCGCCGACATTCAAGGTGGCAATAATGCTGGCATAGATACTATCTGGTACAACCCTCATCACCTTGAAAATCACACACAAGCCCAGCCAACTTATGAAGTCCATTCTTACCAAGACTTGCTGGATTGTTTGGATGCTATGTAGTGCTTTTCCTAAGAGAGGATGATATGGAAACTAAAGTCATTGAAGAGATTGACAATTTACTAAATCTCATCGAGCAGTATCAGTTAAAAGGTGTGGTTGCTCAAGTAAATTCGTTAAAAGAGTTAAAGTATATCATAAGCAATCATATAGAGTTAAGTACTCGAGAGAAGATGAATATACACTATTCACTCTTTCTTCCTATGGGTGGCTTATCTGAACTCTACTATATGGACGCTAATCTTGAACGGATGAAGTCTGTAAATAATCAACTTTCCTATGCTATTGATACAATTGAAAAGTTTTTAATGGCTGATTGATACTGTGATAATGTCAAATAATAGGGTCAATTACAGTATATATAAGAACTGTAAAAAGTGGTTTAGATAGCCACTTTTTGCTATAATAGAGGCAGTAAAAACGAAGGAGTTGGCGATGCAACACTCATCATGGCATGCTTTGATTAAGGAGCAATTACCTGAAGGTTATTTTGGGAAAATCAATCAATTTATGGAACAGGTCTATGCTCAGGGAACTGTTTATCCACCCAATGAAAAAGTTTTTCAGGCTCTATTGACTACACCGCTTGAAGAAGTTAAGGTGGTGATTCTAGGGCAAGACCCCTATCACGGGCAAGGTCAGGCGCAGGGTTTGAGTTTTTCTGTACCCGATGCTATTCCAGCGCCACCGTCCTTGCAAAATATCTTGAAAGAATTGTCAGATGATATCGGGGTTAAGAAATCACATGATTTGACGGCTTGGGCTGAGCAAGGAGTCTTACTTCTCAATGCTTGCTTGACCGTTCCTGCTGGGCAGGCCAATGGTCATGCTGGACAGATATGGGAGCCCTTTACAGATGCTGTGATTCGGGTTGTCAATAATCTGGATAGGCCAGTGGTCTTTGTACTCTGGGGCGCTTATGCACGCAAGAAGAAGTCCTTGGTTACCAATCCTCACCACTTGATTATCGAATCAGCCCATCCCAGTCCTTTATCTGTTTTCAGAGGATTTTGGGGTTCCAAGCCTTTTTCTAAGGCTAATGCATTTTTAAAAGAGACAGGACAAGTGCCAATTGATTGGCTTAGATAAGGAGAGAATATGCCTCAGTTAGCGACGATTTGCTACATTGATAACGGAAAAGAACTGCTCATGCTGCATCGCAATAAGAAGCCCAATGATGTCCATGAAGGCAAATGGATTGGTGTGGGTGGTAAGCTGGAGCGAGGGG
>CAUUXT010000165.1:0-3142 GCA_963549015.1 uncultured Streptococcus sp. | reverse complement strand
AACGCTCGCTCATTATCGTAGAAGAGGGTGGCTCTATTCAATACATTGAGGGCTGCACAGCGCCGACTTATACGACCAATAGTCTTCATGCTGCAAATGTAGAAATTATTGTTAAAAAGGATGCTTTCTTCCGCTATACAACGATTCAAAATTGGTCGGACAATGTTTATAATCTGGTGACCGAGCGTGGAACGGTTGAAGAAGGCGGTACTCTGGAATGGATTGACGGGAATCTAGGCAGCAAGGTCAATATGAAATATCCTTGTAGCATTCTTAATGGTCGTAATGCAAGAACTTCGGTTCTTTCTATGTCCTTTGCTAATTATGGTCAGCATTTAGATGCAGGCTGTAAAGTTTATCACAATGCGCCAAAGACTTCTAGCACATTAATTTCTAAGTCTGTTGCAAAAGACGGAGGTAAGACAGATTATCGCGGTCAAGTCCGTTTTGGCAAGAATAGTGCTGGTTCAAAGTCTCACATTGAGTGCGACACGATTCTTATGGATGGTGAATCCAGCTCAGATACCATTCCATTTAATGAAATTCACAATTCGAATGTTGCACTGGAACACGAAGCTAAGGTTTCTAAGGTTTCGGAGGATCAGCTTTATTATCTCATGAGCCGTGGCATTAGCGAAGAAGAAGCAACGGCTATGATTATCAATGGTTTCATGGAACCGATCACCAAAGAACTTCCAATGGAATACGCAGTGGAGCTCAACCAACTCATTAACATGAGTATGGAAGGCTCTGTAGGATAAAAATAAAATCAGTCGTGAGGCTGTTTTTTTGTGTTCCTGATTAAAATAAAAGAAATAAAAAAGCACCGAATCGGTGCGCACTTTTTAAGTTGAGTACGGACAAAGCCTTATTTTAACGTGCTGTGTTGTTTCGAATGATTCCAAAACAAATCTATTTCTGCAGCTCAATTAAGCAGCGTTTTAGAGCTGTGCTGTTTCGAATGATTCCAAAACTAACCTATTCTTTTCTTCCAAATTCTCAAAAATTTAGACACAAACCCATCTGATTGTAAAGCTTGCAAATTTTTTTAATCGTGCTATAATATTTCTTAGAGACATACCGCTGGTTGGAATTTTTTAGAGAACGCGTGGGGCTGGAAAGCGTGTAGAGGAAGGCAGTTGGGACTACTCTAAAGTAACTTTTATGCAAACATAAAACGGTGGCTACGTTAAAGCCAGTCTGAGGTGTAGGTCTTTTTGATATGCACGAATGAAGGTGGAACCACGTTGCGACGTCCTTTTGAGGATGTCGTTTTTATTTTGTCAGAAGGAGGAAAAATGATGCTTTATATGATTGGAGGATCGCCTTGTAGTGGGAAGTCAACAATTGCTTCACTTCTTGCTAGACAGTATCAGCTGCTTCATATCAAGCTGGATGATTTGGTAGACGAGATGATGAGTCAAGCAAGTGTAGACTCACGGCCGATTTGCCTTCTTAGACAGGACAGAAATCCGGAACAAATCTGGATGAGAAATCCAGAAGAGATGGCAGATGAAGAATGGTGCTTTTATGAAGAGATTTTTCCTTATGTAAAATCTTACTTGATAAAAAATCAAGATAGACCACTCTTGGTGGAGGGGGCAGGACTTTTGCCTCACTTGGTAAAGGAGCTTGAATGGCCAGCGACTTCCTATCTATGCTTGACTCCGACAGCTGATTTTCAGAAAAAGCATTATAGACAGAGAGAATGGGTTCCTTATGTCTTAGAGGGAACAACCAATCCTGAGCAAGCTTTTGAAAACTGGATGCAGCGAGACATTCTTTTTGCCCAAATGGTTCGGAAGGAAGCGATGAAATTAGGCTATCCTAGCCTCATAGCAGATGGTAGTCAATCAGAAAAGCAGACTGTGGAAGAGGTTGCTCGGCTCTTAAAATTGTCCAATATAAATAGAATAGATATTAAAGGAGAAAATTATGATTAACATTACTTTCCCAGATGGCGCTGTGCGTGAATTCGAATCTGGCGTAACAACTTTTGAAATTGCTCAATCTATCAGCAATTCTCTTGCTAAGAAAGCCTTGGCTGGTAAATTCAACGGCAAACTCATCGATACCACTCGTGCCATTACAGAAGATGGATCAATCGAGATTGTGACACCTGACCACGAAGACGCTTTGGATATCTTGCGTCACTCTGCCGCTCACTTGTTTGCGCAAGCTACTCGTCGTCTCTTCCCAGAGATTCACTTAGGGGTTGGTCCTGCTATTCAGGACGGTTTCTACTACGATACGGACAATACAGCTGGTCAAATCTCTAATGAAGACCTGCCTCGTATCGAAGAAGAAATGAAGAAGATTGTCAAGGAAAATTTCCCGTCAATCCGCGAAGAAGTGACAAAGGATGAAGCACGAGAAATTTTCAAAAGCGATCCTTACAAGTTAGAATTGATTGAGGAGCATTCAGAAGACGAAGGAGGTCTTACAATTTACCGTCAAGGTGAATATGTGGATCTCTGCCGTGGACCTCACGTACCGTCAACTGGGCGTATTCAAATTTTCCATTTGCTCAATGTAGCAGGTGCTTACTGGCGTGGGAACAGTGACAATGCTATGATGCAACGGATTTATGGAACAGCTTGGTTTGATAAGAAAGACCTAAAAAACTATCTTCAAATGCGTGAAGAAGCCAAGGAACGTGATCACCGTAAGCTCGGTAAAGAGCTTGATCTTTTCATGATTTCTCCTGAGGTTGGGCAAGGTCTTCCATTTTGGCTTCCAGACGGTGCGACTATTCGTCGTATCGTAGAACGCTATATTACAGACCGTGAGGTTAATGATGGTTACCAACATGTTTATACTCCACCGCTTGCAAGTGTAGAATTATACAAGACTTCTGGTCACTGGGAACATTACCAAGAAGATATGTTTCCACCGATGGATATGGGAGATGGTGAACAATTTGTTCTTCGTCCGATGAATTGCCCACACCATATCGAAGTTTATAAAAACCATGTTCATTCTTATCGTGAGTTACCTATTCGTATTGCGGAACTTGGTATGATGCATCGCTTTGAAAAATCAGGTGCACTTTCAGGACTCCAACGTGTTCGTGAAATGACTCTAAACGATTCTCACTTATTTGTCATGCCAGAGCAAATTCAAGAAGAATTTAAACATGTGC
>CAUUXT010000164.1:0-3164 GCA_963549015.1 uncultured Streptococcus sp. | reverse complement strand
CCAGTTTGTCCAAAGTCAATCCAGACGCCATGGAAATCAAAAGTAGGCTCTCTCGTTTTTCTAGGATGGTCTGGTATTGAGCAAGCAGTTCAGAAAACTGAGCAGGCTTAACACCTAGAAAAATCACATCTGCTTCTGCGAAGATTTCGTCATTGCTGGAAGCCTGACCTCCAAAGTTGGCAATGAAAGCATCTACTTTCGCTTGACTACGATTGGCAAGGAGAATCTGAGCACCCGTCTTGGCCTGCAAAACGGCCTTAGCCAAGCTAGCTCCCATATTTCCCAAACCGATAAATCCAATCTTCATCTCTTACTCCCTTATCTGTCCTTCACCAGTAACCACATACTTGTAGCTAGTCAATTCTTTTAAACCCATTGGGCCACGCGCATGCAGTTTCTGAGTAGAAATCCCCATCTCACATCCAAGACCAAATTGCCCACCATCAGTGAAACGCGTTGAGGCATTGACATAAACTGCTGCAGAGTCCACTTGATCTGTAAAGTAAGCTGCAGCTTCAGCATTTTCCGTCACAATGGCGTCCGAATGATGGGTACTGTGGGCTTCAATATGCTCAACCGCTTTTTCTAAACTGCTCACGACCTTGACCGCTAAGATATAGTCTAAAAACTCGGTGTCAAAGTCTTGAGCTTCAGCTGCTCGACCTGAAACAAACTGACTTGCTGTGCTATCCAAACGGAATTGAATTGGTTCCAGTCCAGCTTCTTTTCGATCTGCAACCAGCACTTGTTCCAAGCGAGGAAGGAAGCTTGCTGCCTTGTCTTCATGAACGAGGAGAACCTCCATGGCATTACAAACAGAAGGACGACTGGTTTTAGCATTGTTGATGATCGATAGAGCCTTGCCTTCATCGGCTTCCTTATCCACATAGACATGGACAATCCCAGTTCCCGTCTCGATAACAGGTACGATAGCATTTTCAACCACAGCATTGATCAAGCCAGCTCCTCCACGAGGGATGAGAAGGTCTAGATAGCCCTTGGCCTTCATCATAGCATAGCTACTTTCACGGCTGGTATCTTCCACTAGTTGAATCACCTCTGGATGTATGGTAGTCGTCTCCAAGCCCTTCTTCAAGGCTGTGACAATAGCATGGGCAGTTTGGTAGGCGTCCTTCCCACTACGAAGAACGACCGCATTCCCACTCTTGAGAGCCAAAGCAGCCGCATCAGACGTCACATTTGGACGACTTTCATAGATAATACCAATAACCCCCATGGCCACACGTTTCTTAGTAATAACCAAGCCATTTTCAAGCTGACTTGTTTCTAGGACTTCACCGATAGGATCTGGTAAAGCAACCACTTCACGAATCCCTCTTGCCATCGCTTCTATACGTCCCGCATCCAAATAAAGACGGTCTAGCATAACATCTGAGATTTTCCCCTTGGCCGCTGACATATCAAGGGCATTGGCCGCTAAAATCTCCTCAGTAGCAGCCAATAAATGATCAGCCATAGCTAGCAAGGCTTGGTTTTTCACTGCTTCGCTGGCAGTATTGATTGATTTCTTAACAGCCTGTACCTGTTCAAATTGTTCTTGTGTACTTACCATCGTTCACCTCTAAAATTCTGTAAAGAGCAGCTGGATTTCAGGAGTGATGGAAATCCAGTCATCACGGTGAATCAAGACTCCCTTAGCTTTTTGAGAACGGAGCATATCTTCTAGAGCTGAGACGCCAAATTGGACACGTCCCTTTCCAAGAGATTGACCTGTTTCTTTATCTGCTACTGTTACAATATCGTGGTAAGAGAAGTTTCCTTCCACTTCTACCACACCCGATAAAAGGAGACTTTTCCCGTTTTTTGAAAGTGCCTCTGCAGCTCCACCATCTACCCAAATCGTTCCCTGACTTTGTGCATAGAAAGCCAGCCATTGTTTCTGGGTACGAAGTCCCTTCTCTTGCGCAACAAAGAAGGAACCATCCCTAGTTTCTTCCGCTGCCTCAATCAAGGCATCTGATTTCAAGGAAGAGCAGATATAGACTGGCACACCCGACTCCGTCGCAATCGTAGCCGCCTTGATTTTTGTCAGCATACCCCCAGTTCCGTTTGACGAACCTGCTCCACCAGCCATATCAATAATCTCATGATTGATGGTCTCAATTCTCTCCAAACGCTTAGCTGTTGGATCCAAATTAGGATTTCCAGTATAGAGACCGTCCACATCAGTCAAGAGAACCAAAAGATCCGCCTGAACCATCGCCGCTACCTGGGCACTCAGGGTGTCATTATCACCCACCTTGAGTTCGTCAATAACGACACTGTCATTCTCGTTGATAATGGGAATTGCACCACGATGAAGCAATACAGACAAGGCCTGGTGGGCATTCTTATAGCGACGTTTATCTACAAAATCATCCTGGGTCAGCAAGATTTGTGCAGAAACGATTTGACGCATGAGGAGGTTGGTTGTGTACTCTTCTAGCAGCAATCCTTGTCCTACTGCAGCCGAAGCTTGTTTATCTGCAATCTTAGTAGGACGCTTTTTAAAACCCAAAGCTCCAAATCCAGCGGCTACTGCCCCAGATGACACTAAAATCAACTCATGTCCAGCCTCATGCAGCATAGCCAATTGCTGGGTAATTGCCTTTACTTTACTTCTTGATAAACTCCCGTCTTCATTTGTTAAGGAGGAAGTCCCTACCTTAAAGACGATTCGTTTGTACTTCATATTCTCACTCCGATTCTTCATATTTATCCATTATAACATGAATACCTTAAAATAGAAAAGACTTGAAATAAAAAGGTTGAGACAGTCATCTCAACTCTTTTATCTATTCTCAGTTTGACGCAATCTTTCCAGCGTTTCTTTAAAAATCTCTGGAATATCTGCTGTGAACTCCAAGGTTTCACCTGTTCTCGGATGAGTAAAACCTAGAGTCTTGGCATGGAGAAACTGTCCATGTCCTTTCAGGGTTTTACGAGGGCCATAGACCTCATCCCCAGAGACTGGATGGCCAATATAAGCCATATGAACACGGATTTGATGGGTACGTCCTGTTTCCAGTTGCAACTCCACTAAGCTATAATCTCCAAAACATTCCAAAACGTGAAAACGGGTCACTGCAGGCTTCCCTTTAGCAGTTACAGCCTGTTTCTTACGGTCTTTTTCACTACGGCCAATCGGTGCTTCAATGACACCA
>CAUUXT010000163.1:0-3183 GCA_963549015.1 uncultured Streptococcus sp. | reverse complement strand
TGAAGGGCAAAGACAAAGTCCGTAAAAGAGAGATTTTTTAAGCTACGATAGACAAAAGAGAGGCTTTCTGCTTCCTCTCCTTGTCTTATCAACTCTTCTTCAAAATCTGAAAATAATTGAGCTAATTTCATTATTTGTTTAATTCTTCTAATTTTTGTGTTTGGTCATAAAGAACCAAGGCATCCACAACTTCATCCAATTTACCAGACAAAATGGTATCTAGTTTTTGGAGGGTCAAACCAATACGGTGGTCTGTGACACGGTTTTGTGGAAAGTTATAAGTACGGATACGTTCAGAACGGTCACCAGTACCGATTGTCGACTTACGCTCAGCGTCTTGTTCATCTTGAGCAATCTGAGCAAAATGGTCAGCAACACGCGCACGGATGATTTTCATGGCCTTCTCACGGTTCTTCTGCTGGGTACGTTCTTCCTGCATCTCAACCTTGATATTGGTTGGCAAGTGAACGATACGAACGGCAGTCGCAACCTTATTGACGTTCTGTCCACCAGCACCAGATGCGTGGTAAATGTCCACACGAAGATCTTTTGGATCAATATCGTATTCAACTTCTTCCACTTCAGGCATGACAAGCACTGTCGCTGTCGAAGTGTGTACACGTCCTTGGCTCTCTGTTACAGGGACACGTTGAACACGGTGGGCACCTGATTCGTACTTAAGCTTAGAATATACAGATTGACCAGAAACCATAGCAACCACTTCCTTGAAACCACCGACACCATTCATAGAAGCCTCCATGACTTCAAAGCGCCAGCCTTGGGCTTCCGCATACTTTTGGTACATAGTTAGCAAATCTCCAGCGAAAAGTGCTGCTTCGTCTCCACCAGCTGCTCCACGGATTTCAAGGATGATGTTCTTATCATCGTTTGGATCCTTTGGAAGGAGCAAGATTTTCAATTTTTCTTCATACTCTTCTTTTTCAGCCTTGGCATCTTTGAGCTCTTGCTTGGCCATTTCTTCCAAGTCTGCATCTCCGCCTGATTCTTTAATCATCTCTTCGGCATCAACGATGTTTTGAAGGACTTGTTTGTACTCACGGTAGGCTGTTACTGTGTCACGAGTCGAAGCTTCTTCTTTTGAAAGCTCCATGAAACGCTTGGTGTCAGACACCACATCTGGGTCACTAAGCAATTCTCCTAGTTCTTCATAACGGTCTTCTACAGCTTGTAGTTGATCATAGATGTTCATTTTTCTTCATTCTCCTTATTGATTTCAGGCGCAAAATAATGTTTTCGGCAGACTGAGATATAGGTTTCATTTCCACCGATCTGAATTTGTTCGCCATCATAGACTGGCACACCATCCTGCGTACGCAACACCATGGTCGCCTTTTTCTTACAGTACTGACAGATGGTCTTGATTTCTTCAATCTTGTCTGCTAAGAGCAAGAGGTATTTTGAACCTTCGAATAATTCATTGCGAAAATCATTCTTCAAACCAAAAGCCATGACAGGTATGTCTAACTCATCGACAACACGAGCTAGGTCGTAAACATGGTGACGCTTGAGAAACTGGGCCTCATCAACCAACACACAGTAAGGTTTTTCAGGTAAGTTTCGGATATAGCCGAAGATATCCGTCGTTTCCTCAATCGCAATGGCTGGGCGTTTCATGCCGATTCGACTCGACACATAGCCAACACCGTCACGCGTATCCAGAGCCGAAGTCATAATCACAACTCCCTTTCCTTGCTCCTCGTAGTTATAGGCCACCTTGAGAATCTCAATCGTCTTACCAGAGTTCATGGTCCCATAACGATAATACAACTGTGCCATGCTATTATTTCACGTCCATTTCTAAATTTTTGCTACATTCTAGTATATCATAATTTTCTGAAGCTTTAAACGGCAAAATGTGGTAAAATAGAAGAAATCAAAAACTAGTGGAGGAAGCTATTATGCCATTTGTACGCATCGATTTATTTGAAGGACGCACGCTCGAGCAAAAGAAAGCTCTTGCTAAGGAAGTGACGGAAGCTGTTGTTCGCAACACTGGAGCACCTCAATCAGCCGTTCATGTCATCATCAACGACATGCCAGAAGGAACTTACTTCCCACAAGGGGAAATGCGCACAAAATAAGCTAGCTTAAGCAGAATTGCTTAGGCTTTTTCAATCTCCAAGTAGCATCCATTGAAGAAATAGTTTAAATTTGTTACAATTTGAAGAGATGCTTGGATACATATCCTAAGAAAAGAAATACAAAAGGAATTAGTATGATTACACGTGAATTTGATACCATCGCTGCCATCTCTACTCCACTAGGTGAAGGGGCTATTGGTATTGTCCGTTTGAGCGGAACTGACAGTTTTGCCATTGCGCAAAAGATTTTCAAAGGCAAAGACTTAAGCAAGGTTGCTAGCCACACTCTTAACTACGGTCACATTGTTGATCCTCAAACTGGTGAGGTCATGGACGAGGTTATGGTTGGGGCTATGAAGTCTCCAAAGACCTTCACTCGTGAGGATATTATCGAGATTAACACCCACGGTGGGATTGCGGTGACTAATGAGATTCTCCAACTAGCTATCCGTGAAGGAGCTCGTTTGGCAGAACCTGGAGAATTTACCAAGCGTGCCTTCCTCAATGGTCGTGTCGACTTGACTCAGGCTGAGGCGGTGATGGACATCATCCGGGCCAAGACTGACAAGGCTATGAATATAGCAGTCAAACAACTTGATGGATCCCTATCTGACCTCATTAACAATACTCGTCAGGAAATTCTCAATACCTTGGCCCAAGTAGAGGTCAATATCGACTATCCTGAGTATGACGATGTTGAAGAAGCCACTACTGCAGTCGTTCGTGAGAAAACTATGGAGTTTGAGCAATTGCTAACCAATCTCCTTAGGACAGCTCGTCGCGGTAAGATCCTTCGTGAAGGAATTTCCACTGCCATCATCGGACGCCCCAACGTTGGGAAATCGAGCCTCCTCAACAACCTCCTGCGTGAAGAAAAGGCCATCGTTACAGACATCGCTGGAACCACCCGTGATGTCATCGAAGAGTACGTCAACATCAACGGCGTTCCTCTAAAATTGATTGATACAGCTGGTATCCGTGACACGGATGATATCGTGGAACAAATCGGTGTCGAGCGTTCGAGAAAAGCCCTTAAGGAAGCTGACTTGGTATTACTAGTGCTAAATGCTAGTGAGCCACT
>CAUUXT010000162.1:0-3188 GCA_963549015.1 uncultured Streptococcus sp. | reverse complement strand
TCATATAGAAATGATGGAAGGTCTGGCTCATTTGATTAAATCCTTGGTTGCTGAATACCATAACAGCTTCTGGACAAACGAATTCCTGACCAGATTTCAAGAGCCAATTAAATTGGAAGGGATTCATTCCCAATTGAACACGCAAGATATCAAAATTATCTCTCTCGATTTGAGCTAGAAAGTTTCCACTATAAATCAAGTTAAAACCATAGACATTTCCCTGATACTCTGTCGTAGTCTTTTGACACAAAGCCAAAAATGGATTGTGCATATGACTACTAGCACCACGTGTACTTGAAACCTGTTGTAGTCCGATATGGATTGATTCTCTACTTAATTGTGCCTCTCGGGCCCAAGCACCATTAAGGTGCAAGCAGTCATAATCTTCATTTGGTAAGTCTAGATTCAAACTCATCAAACGATGAATAGAAATGGGTTCAACACCAGTATTTTCTAATCTTGCCTGTCTTGTCAAAACGGCTTCATCAAGATAGAGTGAATAGGTTAGATAGAGGTAAAGATCTGAATAGCGGTCCTTCAACTTAACCTCTAGTTGCTCTACTTGATTACTGTCACCAAAGGTGCCTGGCAAGGTTCCTTTGACTGATTTTCCATTTGTTATCCGATAGGAATGATATTGATATTGAAATTGACTGATTCGATCACCAGATTCATATTCAATTTCAATCGCAGGATAACGAAAGTCTGTAGTGCCAAAGCTCGGAACTTCTTGTTTGATATGTTCCAGGGAGGTCAATTGACTCCCTTCAACCAAATTATTGGATGGGCGAATCTCCCGTTCAATTAGAAAACGATAATCTTCTTGATGCGGAATCCGCTCTCCAAAGTATAGCTGTTCTAACACCCCAGTATCTTCCATCATTCGGAAAATATAGCTTATATGTTCATTCTGTAAATGAAATAGTTTTTGATTATCATCGACAAAAATCATGTCGTACTCCTCTTTTCGAGTTTTTGATAAAATTGGATTGTCTTGAAATACAATCCCGGAAGTATCATCCAACCAATAATATTTTGAGTTAGAGAGTACCAGAATAAAAGTAGCAAACAGAGAAGAAGAGCTAGAGCAAAGATCCAACTACGACGAAACCAAGTTAAGGTTTGTTCTCCATTATTCTCTTCAAATTGGCTATAAATGCTTCCTACGATAAAGCAGATAGCCCAAAATATTGTCGATCCGAGAAAAAGAATTCGGGACACATCTCCCATCCTCTGGATAAACAATAACCAAGAAGCCATACTGAGAGTCCAACTGGTTGATAGGAGGAAAGAGAAAAATCGATCAGAGCCTGAAGCCGGTACTTTTTGTTTGAGAACCTTTAATAAAGAATGTTCTGTTGATGAAGTAGATTCTACATACGAAAAAGTTAATTTCATTGCAGGGATCCAAGCATAGACAAATCCCCTTTTAAAGAGCGTCATCCAAAATACTAAGGATGCTTGGACAACCAACAAACAAGTATCTGCAAACAGCTTGAGCTTCGATTTTTTCTCTGTCATCTAATTCACTCCTTCTGATTATTTGACTGCACCAGATACTCCATTGTAGATGTATTTTTGTAGTGTCAAGAAGACAATCAAAATAGGTAAAATTACAATCACAACACCTGCCAGAATAACTGGCCAGTTTGTCCCATAAGGTCCTTTAAAGGCAAAGAGGGCTGTTGAAATAACTTTCAAATTTCTATCTGGCATATAAAGGAAGGGACTATAAAAGTCATTATAGACACCAACCCCTGAAATGATGAGCATGGTTACAATAGGAGCCTTCAAGTTTGGCAAAATGATACGCCAGAAGATTCCAAAGTAGCCTGCACCGTCAAGAAAGGCTGATTCATCTAAGGAAACTGGGATCTCATCTAGATACTGCAAGAAAACATATACCGAGATAACATCTGTCCCTAAGTTTAGCAAGATGACTGACCAAATCTTATTAAACAAGCCAAGCGAGTTGATGATTTGGAATGTTGCCACCTGACTTGTAATTCCTGGAATTAGCATAGCTAATACAAAAAGGATTAGGATTGGCTTTTTCAAGCGGAAATCAAATCGACTCATCGCATAGGCGAACATAGAAGCCAAGGTTAACTTCCCTAACATACTCACTACAAAAATGATGAGAGTATTTTTAAACCCAAGTAGCATTTGACCATTAATAAAGGCTGTTTTATAATTTGAAAAATCAAGCGACTTAGGTAATTCCAATACTCCACTAGTCAAAAATTCTTGACTTGATTTGAAAGAACCAATGAATACCACCAAGATAGGTAATAAAGCAACGATTGCCCCAGCTATTAAGACAAGGTATTGAAAACATTTCCCTACCGTGATTTTTTTGCTTTTCATGCTTTCCGTTTCCTTTCTTGTGTAGCATATTTTTGAACCAATGAAACAACGATTACAATCACAAGTAAGATGATCGCCATTGCAGAGGCTAAACCAACTTTATTATATTTAAAGGCTGTATCAATTGTTTGGATAACAAATGTGGTTGTACCATTTGAACCACCCGTCATGATATAAGGAATATCAAAGACGCTAAGGGAACCACTAACTCCCAAAATAATATTTAAGAAGATGATGTTTCGAATACTTGGCATAATGATGTATCGGAACTGATTCCATCTATTAGCACCATCAATCTCAGCTGCCTCATATACTTCAGGGTTGATAGACTGGATTGCTCCTAAAAAGACAAGAAAGTTAAATCCAGTATAGCGCCAAACTGATGTGAAGGCAAGGGAAATATTATTAATCGAGCGGTCTCCCAGCCATAAATGAATCTGATCTCCAAGACCAATTGCTTTCAAGACTGTATCAAGTGTTCCATCCCCTTTAAAGAAGTATAGAAAAATGAAACCAATGGCAACCCCATTCAGCAAATAAGGGAAGAATAAGATCCCTTTCCAAAAATTGGCAAATTTCACCTTAAATGAGAGAATGGTTGCAAACAGCAATGCTAGAGCCAACTGTAAGAAGGTCGCTAGGAAATAATAGAGACTTGTTTTAAAAACTGTAAAGTAGTTTGGATTTGTCAATACAGTTTTGTAGTTTTCAAGACCTACAAATTTGGGATTTGTACTATAGCCATTCCAGTCTTGTAAACTATACTGGAACATTTTTAATAAAGGGTAGTAAGAAAAAGTTAAAATTAGTAGAACTGGAAT
>CAUUXT010000161.1:0-3189 GCA_963549015.1 uncultured Streptococcus sp. | reverse complement strand
AAAATAAAACAAAAACAAAAATACCATGGTTGTTTTAAACAAACCATGATATTTTGATTGATTGATCAAATTAGTTCAAACCGTAGTTGTAATCCTCGTCTTGCATAGCTTCAACTTCACCAAGGAGGTAACCATTTCCGACTTGAGAGAAGAAGTCGTGGTTAGATGTTCCTGTTGAGATTCCGTTCATGACGATTGGGTTGACATCGTCCGCAGAGTCAGGGAAGAGTGGATCTTGTCCTAGATTCATAAGAGCCTTATTGGCATTGTAGCGAAGGAAGGTTTTAACTTCTTCGGTCCAACCAACACCGTCATAGAGACTTTCAGTATAACCTTCTTCGTTCTCGTAGAGAGTGTAGAGCAGGTCGTACATCCATTCTTTGAGTTTTTCTTGCTCTTCTTCAGGCAATTCATTGAAACCAAGTTGGAATTTGTAACCAATATAAGTTCCGTGAACAGACTCATCACGAATGATCAGTTTGATGATTTCCGCAACGTTGGCCAGTTTGTTGTTACCGAGATAGTAAAGCGGTGTAAAGAAACCAGAGTAGAAGAGAAAGGTTTCAAGGAAAACGCTGGCAACTTTCTTTTCAAGTGGGCTACCATTGAGATAGATTTCATTGATAATTTCTGCTTTTCTTTGAAGGTAGGGATTTGTGTTGGTCCATTCAAAGATTTCTTCGATTTCAGCCTTGGTGTTCAAGGTCGAAAAGATAGAAGAGTAAGATTTTGCGTGGACAGATTCCATAAACTGGATGTTGTTGAAAACAGCTTCCTCATGTGGTGTACGGATGTCTGCGCGAAGTGCTTGAACCCCTGTTTCAGATTGCATGGTATCCAAAAGGGTCAAACCACCAAAGACTTTTCCAACCAAGTCTTTTTCTTTGTTTGATAGTTTTCTCCAGTCGTCTAGGTCATTTGACAAGGGAATACGCGTATCGAGCCAGAATTGCTCTGTCAGCTTTTCCCAAGTTGATTTGTCGATGACATCTTCGATGGCATTCCAGTTAATGGCTTTGTAGTAAGTTTCCATTTGAAATCTCTTTCTGTATGTAATAGTGCGATTGTCGAATCATCTCTATTTTATCATAGTCTGAGAAGAGTATCGCACAAAAAGTCGGAAGCCCGACTTTTTAGTTTTTCATAGTATTTAAGATACTTATCAAGTTTTGTATGATGAGTATCTTAATCAATAGTCTGAGAAAATGTGGTTGCCTCAGATAAAAATTAAATCACACAACTTTCACATTGGTTAGCACCAACTTCCCCACCGTCGTCTGTAAAGGTACGGACGTAGTAGATAGACTTGATACCCTTGTTAAAGGCATAGTTACGAAGGATAGATAGGTCACGCGTCGTTTGTTTGTTTTCTTTCTTCCATTCGTAAAGACCTTTTGGAATGTCGCTACGCATGAAGAGAGTGAGTGAAAGCCCTTGGTCCACGTGCTCAGTCGCAGCAGCGTAAACATCAATCACCTTACGCATATCCATGTCGTAAGCAGAAGTGTAGTAAGGGATAGTATCTGTTGACAAACCTGCAGCAGGATAGTAGATTTTACCGATTTTCTTCTCTTGGCGTTCTTCAATACGTTGCGTAATCGGGTGGATTGAAGCAGAAACGTCGTTGATGTAGCTGATAGAACCATTTGGAGCAACAGCTAGACGGTTTTGGTGATAAAGACCATCTGCTTGAACCTTTTCGCGAAGTTCAGCCCAGTCAGCAGCACTCGGGATAAAGACGTCTTTGAAAAGCTCTTTGACACGGTCTGATTTTGGAACAAATTCGCCTGTCACATACTTGTCGAAGTAGCTTCCGTTAGCATAGTCTGATTTTTCAAAGTTGTGGAAGGTGATACCACGTTCACGCGCGATGTTATTAGATTCTACCAAAGTCCAGTAGTTCATGAGCATAAAGTAGATACTTGTGAACTCAACTGATTCATCTGATCCGTACTCAATCAGTTGTTGGGCAAGGTAACTATGAAGTCCCATGGCACCAAGACCAAAGGTGTGAGCCAAACTATTTCCGTGGTCGATAGTAGGAACAGCTACGATGTGCGAACTATCTGTAACGAAAGTCAAAGCACGAACCATAGCACGGATAGAACGACCAAAGTCAGGTGAGGTCATCATGTTGACCACGTTGGTTGAACCAAGGTTACATGAGACGTCTGTTCCCATTTGAAGAAACTCTTGAGCATCGTTGATCAAACTTGGTTCTTGAACTTGAAGAATCTCAGAACACAAGTTACTCATGATAATCTTTCCATCAACAGGATTCGCACGGTTAGCTGTATCGATGTTGACTACATATGGATAGCCAGATTCTTGTTGCAATTTAGATATTTCCGTTTCCAAATCACGTGCCTTGATTTTTGTCTTGCGGATATTTGGATTTGCTACTAATTCATCGTATTTTTCTGTGATGTCGATGTAGTTGAACGGTACCCCGTATTCAAGCTCTACAGAGTATGGGCTGAAGAGGTACATTTCTTCATTTTTACGCGCCAATTCGTAGAATTTATCTGGTACCACTACACCAAGTGAAAGGGTCTTCACACGAACTTTTTCATCGGCATTTTCTTTCTTAGTGGAAAGGAAGGCGATGATATCTGGGTGAAAGACGTTGAGGTAGACAACCCCAGCACCTTGACGTTGTCCGAGTTGGTTGGAGTAAGAAAAGCTGTCTTCAAAAAGCTTCATAACTGGTACGACACCAGAAGCTGCTCCTTCATAGCCTTTGATAGGAGCTCCAGCTTCACGAAGGTTGCTGAGGGAAATTCCCACACCACCACCGATACGTGAAAGTTGAAGAGCAGAGTTGATAGAACGTCCGATAGAGTTCATGTCATCAGTTACTTGAATCAAGAAACAAGATACCAACTCCCCACGACGAGCACGACCTGCGTTCAAAAAGGAAGGAGTAGCTGGTTGGTAGCGTTGGTGGATGATTTCATTGGCAATATCAATTGCAATCGCTTCATCCCCGTCAGCAAAATAAAGTGCATTAAAGAAGACACGGTCTTCCATGTTTTCAAGATAGTATTCCCCATCGTTAGTCTTCAAGGTATATTGATTGTAAAACTTATAGGCTGCCATAAACGACTTGAATTGGAAGTTTTGGTCTTTGATGAATTGATGCAATTCTTCCAAAAACTCTGGACGGTACTTCTTGAGAAATGCAGTTTC
>CAUUXT010000160.1:0-3215 GCA_963549015.1 uncultured Streptococcus sp. | reverse complement strand
AGTCGCCTATTATAATCTCGACATGATTTTGGCGATTGGCTATCGTGTGCGCTCCCCTCGTGGAATCCAGTTCAGGCACTATGCTTCGACAGTCTTGAAAGAGTATCTGATCAAGGGCTTTGCTATGGATGATGAGCGTTTGAAAAACTTGGGTGGGGGCTCTTACTTTAAAGAACTCCTGGAAAGAATCCGAGACATTCGCTCGAGTGAAAAAGTCTTTTACCGTCAGGTTTTGGATCTTTTCGCGACATCAAGCGATTATAATGCAAATGCACCAGAGGCAAAGAAATTCTTTGCGACGGTTCAAAACAAGATGCATTATGCCATTCACCACAATACTGCGAGTGAACTCATCTATAACCGTATCGATAGTGAAAAGGAGTTTATGGGCTTGATCACATTTAAGGGAGACCTCCCTACTCTATCTGAAGCAAAAGTTGCCAAGAACTATCTGACAGAAAAGGAACTCCGTGGACTTAATCAGCTTGTATCAGGATATCTAGACTTTGCTGAAAGGCAGGCTGAGCGAGAAGAAGTCATGACCATGGCTGATTGGGTGACGCATGTGGACCGTATTCTTCTGGCTACTGGAGAAGACTTGCTGGATAACAGTGGTTCTATCTCTCGTGAACAGATGAAGCAGAAGGTAGATAAGGAATATAAGAGCTACCAAGCCAAGACCCTCAGTCAAGTTGAAAAAGATTACCTCAAGGAAATTAAAAGCATTGAAAATCTAGCCAAGGAAGGAGGTAACTGATGAATATCCTAGAAGAAATTCAAAACTGCTCTGTTGAGTGGAAAGAGTTGGGGGAAGTTGCAATGTTGGTGCGAGGGAAGACGATTACAGCAAAAACTGCAACTAAAGGTTGTTATCCGGTCATTTCTGGAGGCCAGAAACCTGCGTATTTCCATGGTGAATTCAATAGACAAGGTGAAACAATTACAGTTGCTGGTAGTGGTGCATATGCTGGTTTTGTGATGTATTGGAATGAACCGATATTTGTATCAGATGCTTTTTCTATTAAACCATTTGATAAAATGTTAAGTACAAAGTATTTATACCATTATCTCCTTGAAAAACAGGAATACCTTTTTAGTTTGAAAAGAGGTTCAGGAGTACCTCATGTATATCCTAAGGATGCTTCAAAAATCTCTATCCCTATTCCTCCCCTAGATATTCAAGAAAAAATAGTGAAAAAACTGGACAAAATGACTGAGTATGTTACAGAATTGACCTCAGAATTGACCTCAGAATTGACCTCACGTAAGAAGCAATATTCTTTTTATCGAGATAAGCTTTTATCGTTTGAAGATGAGGTTTATCAGGTTGAGTGGAAGACGCTGGGAGATATTGGTAAAGTTTCGATGTGTAGGAGAATCTTAAAAAATCAAACTTCGGATGATGGTGAGGTTCCTTTTTATAAAATTGGGACATTTGGTAGAGTTGCAACTTCTTATATTTCTAGAGAATTATTTGAGGACTATAAATTAAGGTTTTCTTATCCTAAATTGGGAGATGTTTTAATTTCGGCGTCTGGTACTATTGGTCGAACGGTTGTATTTAATGGTGAGGATTCTTATTTTCAAGATTCTAACATTGTTTGGCTTGATCATGATGAGAGCCAAGTTCTAAATCGCTACCTATATTATTTTTATCAGATGAATCCTTGGAAAGTTTCAGATGGTGGGACAATCAGTAGGCTTTATAATGGAAATATAGAAAAAACAAGAATCCCAGTTCCCTCTCTCGAAATCCAGTCCCGCATTGTTCAAGTTTTAGACAACTTTGATACGGTTTGTAACGACTTAAATATTGGACTGCCCAAGGAGATTGAACTGCGTCAAAAACAGTACGAATATTTTAGAGAAAAACTCTTGACATTCGTCGCCGAAGGCGTGTACACTGAGAGTAGAGTAGAGTAGAGGAGTGGGACAATTCCGCTCTTATCAGGCTATTACAGTGGGTATTTGGTCCAATTCGAGTGGAGTTGGGACAAGTTGTCAATTTACAACGTGGGAAACGCCTTGTTAAAAAACAATTAACTGCTGCAGGAAGTTTCCCAGTTTATCAAAACAGCTTGACACCCTTAGGATACTTTGAACAATCAAACAGGGTAAAAGAAACCAGCTTTGTGATTTGTGCAGGAGCAGCCGGTGAAATTGGATATAGTGATACAGACTTTTGGGCGGCAGATGATGTTTATACATTAGAGACATCAGAAGATATTTCTGATAAATTTATGTATTATGTCTTGTTAAGTAAGCAAGATAAACTCAAATCACAAGTTCGAAAGGCAAGCATTCCAAGATTATCTAAGGACGCAATTGATAAAGTAACATTCTATTTACCATCCTTCGGGGAACAAGAAAGAATCGTCTCTATACTTGATAAATTCAACATCTTAACTCACTCTCTTTCTGAGGGTCTTCCTAAAGAAATAGAACAGAGACAGAAGCAGTATGAATACTGGAGAGAACAATTATTAAACTTTACTAGATAAATATCTTCAATCATCTTGAGAAAGAATCTCAATTAATACAATAAAAGGAAGCATACTATGGTTGATTATTCAAAAGTACATGAAGTAATTGCGCAAACAAATGAAGGGATTCTCTTGGCTGAGTATCAACCAGAGTATCATACAGATAGAGAATTTCAGTCTGAGGCTGATTTGGAAAATCAGTTGATTTCTGATTTGGTACATCATCTTAACTACGAACGTTTAGATATTCACACACCTACCGAACTCTTAGCAAATGCTAAGGTTCAGATTGAAAAGCTCAATAAGGTGACTTTTTCGGATGCTGATTGGAATCGCTTTGTGGTGGAATATCTGGATTGTCCTAATGAAGGGCTAGTTGAAAAAACTCGAAAAATCCAAGAAAATCATATTTACGACTTTGTCTTTGATGATGGACGGATTAAAAATATTTTCATCCTTGATAAGAAAAATATCCACAATAACAGCATGCAGGTCATTAACCAAGTAACCCAAGTGGGTAGCCATATCAACCGTTATGATGTGACCATCCTAGTAAACGGGCTTCCTCTAGTTCAGATTGAATTGAAGAAGCGTGGAGTTAGTCTGCAAGAAGCCTTTAATCAGGTTCACCGTTATAGCAAGGAAAGCTTCAATAGCGAGAATTCTTTATACAAATACATTCAGATCTTTGTTATTTCCAATGGAACTTATACACGTTACTTCGCCAATACG
>CAUUXT010000159.1:0-3247 GCA_963549015.1 uncultured Streptococcus sp. | reverse complement strand
ATTAAGAGGAACCTTGTTGAGGTCGATTTCAAGACCATCTGCCAATTCACCGATAGCCACACAGACACCACCTGCTCCAAAGTCATTGGATTTCTTGATGAGACGAGTGACATCTCCATTACGGAAAAGACGTTGAATCTTGCGCTCTTCGATGGCATTCCCTTTTTGAACCTCAGCACCAGCAGTCTCTACAGACTCAACTGTTTGAACCTTAGAAGACCCTGTCGCACCACCAACACCGTCACGTCCAGTCTTACCACCGAGCAAGATAATCACGTCACCAGCTTCCGGTTTTTCACGGACAACGTTGCCCTTGGGAGCCGCACCGACAACGGCACCAAGCTCCATGCGTTTAGCTACAAAGCCTGGGTGGAAGTACTCACGAACGTAGGTCGTCGCAAGTCCAATCTGATTCCCGTAAGAAGAATAACCATGAGCCGCTGTCTTCGAAATGACTTGTTGTGGCAATTTCCCAGCACGAGTTTCTGAAATCGGTGCTGTAATATCACCAGCGCCTGAGATACGCATAGCTTGGTAAACGTAGGAACGGCCTGACAGCGGGTCACGAATAGCTCCACCGATACAAGTAGCAGCCCCACCAAATGGTTCAATTTCCGTTGGGTGGTTGTGGGTTTCGTTTTTAAACATAAGGAGCCATGGTTCTTTCACACCATTGACATCCACTTCGATTTCGACCGAGCAAGCATTAATTTCGTCTGACACTTCCATGTCGTCCAAACGACCATTAGCACGCTCATAACGACCAAAAATAGTCGCCATATCCATCAAGGTTTGTGGCTTTTCAGACCGACCTAGTTCCTCACGCATGGCAATATACTTGTCATAAGTCGCTTGCAATTGTTTTTGAAATTTAGAAGCTGAAAAGTCGATCTGTTTCAACTCGGTCTCAAAAGTCGTATGACGGCAGTGGTCAGACCAGTAAGTGTCCAAAACCTTGAGCTCTGTTTCCGTCGGCACGCGCCCGATTGACTTGAAGTAGTCTTGGATAAAGAGCAAATCATCCACTTCCATGGCCATCCCTTGCTCGGCCTTGTAGAGGGCAAAGTCTTCTGCCGTATAGCTTTCAAAGAAAGTCAATTTTGGAATAGTCTTGTTTGACTCTGAAAATTCCTGCTTGGCAATCCCTGTCGTGATGTCCTTGAAACGAGAATCAACTGGGTTGAGCAGGTAGTCCTTGACTGCTTCCAACTCAGTCGCATCAATATCTTTATTAACCAAGTACAATTGTGCTGTATTGACCATAACATCACTCGAACTTCCCAGCAAAAGCAAGGCTTCCTGTGAAGAAGCTGCACGCTGGTCAAACTGACCAGGCAGGCTTTCAATGGCAAAGAAGGCATAGTTAGCAAGATCTGCTTGCACAGCCGCTTCATCCAAGACATGGTCTGTCACCTGCTCAGAGAAGATGTGCTTCTCTGCAGGTGCAAACAAGTCCTCTGCTAAATCAAAGACATCATAAACTTGCACAATGCGAATACTTTTCAAAGTTGAAAGTCCCAAGTTAAGCTGGAGCTCCCTTACCAAACTCTCTGACTTGACCTGAAAATCAGCCTTTTTTTCAACAAAAATACGTTTATCCATCAATTCTTATTCCTTTATTTCAGTTCTTGCAATGTTCCCAAATAACCTTGAAGGTGTTATTTTAAACCTTGCAACTTTTCCCAGACAATCTCGTAAACATCTGTTAATTCACCTAGTCCTCTACGGAAAACATCCTTGTCCATGTGGTTGCCATCCGCATCCCACAAACGGCAGTTGTCTGGTGAAAATTCGTCTGCCAAGATAATCTTGCCATCCTTGTCAAAACCGAACTCTAGCTTAAAGTCAATCAATTTAAGACCAATCTCAGCAAACCAAGCTTTCAAAAGTTTATTGATACGACGGGTTTCTTCCTTCAAGTAAGCAATCTGCTGGTCATCCGCAATTTTAAGGAATTTCACATGCTCGTCATTGATAAAGGGATCATCCAAATCATCATTTTTATAGTAAAATTCGACAATCGGAGTCTCAAATGCGATGCCCTCTTCCACGCCAAAACGTTTTGAAAAGGAACCAGCCGTGTAGTTGCGGAGCACAACTTCTAGAGGAATAATCTCAACCTTTTTATTGAGTTGTTCCGTGTCCGAAATTTTCTCCACAAAGTGAGTCGCTACACCAGCCGCATTTAATTTCTCAAAAATAAAAGATGAAATCTGATTATTTAACACTCCCTTACCCGCAATCTGCTCCTTCTTGACACCGTTGAAGGCAGTCGCCTGGTCCTTGTAAGTTGAAATAATAAGATTTTCATCCTCTGTTGTATAGATATCTTTAGCTTTTCCCGAATAGATTAGTTGTTTTGACATGTTAAAGTTCGCCTTTCGTTTTACTTTAGCACATTCTAACATAAAAGCATGAAAAATTCAAGGTTTTTACGAATAAATAACGTTTTCCTGTTTTAAGCGTAAAGAAAAACTGCAAGATAAGCTCCTCTTACAGTTTTAAAATCATTTATCCTCTGAAAAACACGAATATTACCCTCTATTTAAAAATTGATCCCAAAAATAACGGAGATAGCTTTTCTTTCCCGTAATCATCTGCAGGCGACCTTCTAAGCCATAGCGAAGTGTTGTAGCCTGCTCAGAAGTCAGATGGGTCTCCGCCTCAATTTTAAAGAAATTTCCTTGTTCAGTCTTTGTAGCTGTCGCATCAATACTTGTAATCGTAGAATCCAGGAAAATTTGATTCTTCGCATCATTAGTCGTAGTATAACGGACAGAGTCCCCAATCTTGACTCTAGCAACATCTTTTGAACTGAGATAGGCTGTGAGTTTGGTTTTCCCTTCTTTTTCCAAGGATGGATAGAGCTTGGCTAGCAGGGTTCCTTCTGCAGCCATCGTAGAATCACTGGTCTCAGGATTGAGGTGAATCACCCCATCCTCACTTGCTGTAATCTTCCCTTTATCTAGGAGACCTCCTTGAACCTTCTTACCTGATTCCGCCTCCAAAATTTTCTGATCTAGAAGAGTTAATTCCTGACCAACCTTAGCCAAGTGTTGTGATTTGAGGGATTCCAATTGACTGCTTAAACCAGACGCATAGGCTTGCTGGGTTCCGGAACCTGCATACTGGACACGGTAAGTAGCAAGACTGGATTCTAACTGAGAAAGCTGTGCTTCAACCTGTGCAACGGCCTGAGCCTTAGCTTGCGGATTTTCCTCCCTCTGAGACTTGTAGGACTGGTAGA
>CAUUXT010000158.1:0-3321 GCA_963549015.1 uncultured Streptococcus sp. | reverse complement strand
TGAGGAGTTGACAACTCATTTTGCCGGCAAGGCAGAGGTTGCTCTACTACATGGTAAGATGAAGAGTGACGAAAAAGACCAGATCATGCAGGAATTCAAAGAGCGAAAAACGGATATTCTGGTTTCGACAACAGTTATTGAGGTTGGGGTCAATGTTCCCAATGCGACAGTTATGATTATCATGGATGCCGATCGCTTCGGTCTCAGCCAGCTTCACCAGCTCAGAGGTCGTGTCGGTCGGGGGGACAAGCAGTCCTATGCTGTTCTTGTGGCTAATCCCAAGACGGACTCTGGGAAGGATCGTATGCGCATCATGACAGAAACGACTAATGGATTTGTCCTTGCAGAGGAAGATTTGAAAATGCGTGGTTCTGGTGAGATTTTTGGAACCAGACAGTCTGGGTTACCAGAGTTCCAAGTAGCGGATATTATCGAAGATTTTCCGATTTTAGAAGAAGCCAGAAAGGTTGCCAGCTACATTAGTTCGATAGAAGGTTGGCAAGAGGATCCGGAGTGGCGCATGATTGCTCTCCACTTAGAAAAGAGAGAACATCTGGATTAAGCCTTTTCTAAGAAATCTATAAGCTAGCTTTTAGATTTGGTTCTTATACTAGAGTCATCAAAAAGAAACGAGGATTCTCACATGACTATTAAAGTAACCTACCAAAAGAAATTCCAAACCGTCAAACTAGAGAAAGGAGTTAGCACCTATTGATAACCAAAGAGCGGAAACGCTCTTTTTATTTTTATAAAATAGTCGACTATAAATCAAACTTAGTCGAGTGATAAAAAGATATTAGTCTCCAAGCCTATTTACTCTTTGACTGAAGCTTGATATAATTGCCCCATATGAGTAAAGAGGAGTGAAAAGAATGTTAGAAACAAGAACGATTGCTATCCAAGATAGGTATGGAGAACGATTTCAGCATTGTTGGGGATGTGGTCCCAAGAATGATTTAGGCTTACATTTAAAAACCTATCCAAATATAGATGGAAAGAGTTGTATTAGTCGGATAAAGCTTGAAAATGCTTATACTGGTGGAGTTCCATCAAATGTCTTTGGAGGAATGATAGCGACTATTTTTGATTGCCATGGCACGGCCTCAGCAGCTTGGTTTGCCCATCATCAAAAAGGGTTGGAACTGACGAAATCAACTGTGATAGGACGTTTTATTACTGCTCACTTGGAGATTGATTACCTTAGTCCTAGTCCAATTGAAGATGAAATTGTGGTCACTTCTACTCTGGAGGAATTAGGGGAAAGAAAAGCAATTATTGCTATGGAGATGACAGTGGCTACTAAAGTCCGTGCCAAAGCCAAAATGGTAGCAGTTGCTGTGAAGGATCATATGTAAAACGGAAGATTAGAAGTTTAAGATTTTAAAACTACTTTCAGACGATCAGTTTCAGGGAGGAGAATTTAAAATCACTTTCTGTTTACCATTCTTTCTTGCATTGCTTTCCTAGATATGCTACAGTTGTGATAGCGATTACAAAACTAAAGGAGCATGCTATGAAAAATCCAGCTTTACTAGAAGAAATCAAGACTTATAGAGGACGGGATGAGATTCCAGAGGACTTTGATGCTTTCTGGGATGAAGAGGTCAAAAAAGTTTCATTCCTTCCTGCCTACCAGTTGGAGGAAAGGGATTTTCATATTCCTCAAGTCAAGTGCTATGAGCTGACCTTTGAAGGAACTAATGAAGGCAAGGTCTATGCACGCATCGTCCTTCCAAAGACTGAGGAGAAGGTTCCGTTAATCTTCTATTTCCATGGTTATATGGGGCGTGGCTGGGACTGGGCCGACATGCTGGCCTATACTGTGGCTGGTTACGGTGTTGTCTCCATGGATGTGCGGGGTCAGTCGGGCTACTCGCAAGACGGCTTGCGCTCTCCACTAGGAAATACGGTGAAGGGACATATCATCCGTGGTGCTGTGGAAGGTCGGGACCAGCTCTTTTATAAGGATGTCTATCTGGATATTTATCAGTTGGTTGAAATTATTGCTAGTCTGCCTCAGGTGGATGAGAAGCGACTTTCTAGCTATGGCGCTTCACAAGGAGGAGCTTTAGCTCTGGTCGCAGCAGCGCTCAATCCTCGAATTCAGCGAACAGTTGCCATCTATCCTTTCTTGTCAGACTTTAGACGGGTGCTTGAGATTGGCAATACCAGTGAAGCCTATGACGAACTTTTTCGATATTTCAAGTTTCACGATCCCTTCCATGAAACAGAGGAAGAAATCATGGCGACCCTTGCCTATATCGATGTGAAAAATCTTGCCCATCGTATCAAAGGTGAGGTCAAGATGATTACGGGCTTGGATGACGATGTCTGCTATCCTATTACCCAGTTTGCGATATACAACCGCCTAACTTGCGACAAGGCCTATCGCATCATGCCAGAGTATGCTCACGAAGCCATGAATGTTTTTGTCAATGACCAAGTCTACAACTGGCTCTGTGGCAGTGAGATTCCTTTTAAGTACGTAAGATAATGAATGAGAGAGTCCAGAAGCTCTCTTTTTTATGTCCAAAACCTGAAAGTACTTTTAGAAAATTTAAAATATTAAAATATTCTTAAAAGTAAAATCTATTCTATGAGAACATAGATATAAATATAAGACTTTATTGTATAATAAAGGAAAAATCACTTGTGAAAGGAGGAAAAATGCTGCTGGGCGCTTAAAGAATGGCTCAGCAGAAATGGGAGAGGAGTGGGAGCTCTCATTGAGTTGGTTACTTTCTTGTAAAACTTGTCTCTTGAAGAAACAATAAAAATTTTTAAAGAAAAAAGAAAGCGCTTTATTTTATGGAAAATGAAAGGACAAACATGAATTACAAATCTTTACATCGGAAACAGCGATACGGAATTCGAAAATTTGCAGTTGGTGCGGCATCTGTAGTGATTGGTACAGTGGTATTTGGAGCAAATCCAGTCTTAGCTCAAGAGCAAGCCAATGCAGCAGGGGCCAATACAGAAACTGTCGAACCTGGTCAAGGTTTATCAGAATTGCCAAAAGAAGTGTCCTCGGGAGATCTTGCTCATTTGGATAAGGATTTGGCTGGTAAATTGGCAGCAGCTCAAGACAATGGCGTTGAGGTGGACCAAGATCATTTGAAAAAAAATGAGAGTGCAGAATCAGAAACTCCATCCTCTACGGAAACCCCTGCAGAAGAAGCAAATAAGGAAGCGGAATCAGAGGATCAAGGAGCGCTTCCTCGTGACTATTACTCAAGAGATTTAAAAAATGCTAATCCTGTCCTTGAAAAAGAAGATGTTGAAACCAATGCAGCAAATGGTCAGAGAGTCGATTTATCAAGT
>CAUUXT010000157.1:0-3330 GCA_963549015.1 uncultured Streptococcus sp. | reverse complement strand
TAACAAAATAGCCTGCACTAAGCTACCAAACATAATGGCTAGGCTTTCCATAATCCCTGCCCCATTTGAAACAGCGATTTTTCCAGCTGATTCAAAAAGAGGTACAAGAGAGACGATGAGGAAAATTAAAACTCCTTGCAGGGCATAGACCATAATATTTTTAAGATAGCCAATCCCAATGCCACGCCAATCATCACTAAGGAAAGCTGGAATCGTCAGTGGCGCAAAAGGAATCATGAGATAAAGTTGGATAAAGCGAATGGTAATGAGAATATTCACGACCATCACACTAACTAAACGAACCAACCAAATCATGATGGCAAAGAGTCCGACAATCATTTTTCCAACAATGCCTGAGCCTTTAAGACCTGAGATGGTGTCATAGGCTGTTCTCCCATGTGACACCACGCCTGCCACCTGTTCGATGATGTGGGAAGCAACAGCTAAGATAGCTTCCACAATCACAGTGGTGTTAGTAATCACCACTGCTACCATGATGTAGCTGACAATCATTGGGGCAACAGCTTCAAAAGTCATGGCACCTCCTGAGCCCGCAATTTTCTTTGCCATCTTAGAAAATTCCAGAATCAAAACAACCGCTAAAATCGCTACTCCCAAAGGCTGCATAATCCCTTTGGTGATAGCAGACATATAAGACCAGACGGTCGGATTGTATTCTGCCAAGGATTTGATTAAATCAGCTGTTGATTTTAAATCCACATTAAAGCCTTCAAAAAGGCTGTCGCTTGAAATTTTCTCTGAGGCTAGAAAGACAAAAGCTGAGGTTAGTTTCATTATCATGTCATACCTTGCCCTCCTAAATTGTAATCTGAGTAACAAAGGCGCCAGCAGCACCGACCATCACCCCACCCACAATTTCTAAGATAGCATTACGGACACCTGGTCCTCCATCTTTGATATTGGTCGAAAGGTTGATAATGCCCATCACAACAAGAAAAGCCCCTACGGCAATCAAGCCTTTTTGTAAGAGAGACATGGCTTGTGCAAACATGGAGCTGGCGTCCACTCCGTAAACAAAGCCTGTAAATTTTTGATCCATATGATTCCTCATTTCTATTAGTGTAGTGTGGTTTCTTTGCTTAAATCCCTGACCTTGTGGTTCGATAAATCAAGAAGTGCTTCCTTGTTGCTTAGCGGATCAATCTGATAGTGCCACCAACGGTCATCCGTCTCCTTATCCGCAAGGTATTTCCAGTTCTGGTGTTTCAGAGGGAGATACTTCTTCTCCTTAAAGACTGGAACTCCTGCAATTCTTACCAAACATTCATCTCGTTTCATGTTTCCGACTTCATCAGGGGTCATCAGGTCCCTTGCAATTTTTTGATGAGAAGTAGAACCAGACCCTGTTTGGCCATAAGACCGACTGGTGTTCCTCACATCGATAGTTTGTTTGCCTAAAAGGCCACTCATAAACTTAAAGGTCTCTTCGTCATTCCCACCCAGATACAGCAGACTGTCACAGTTACCAAGAATGGTTTTCCAAGCCTCTTTTTCCTTATAAAGCCCTTGGAGCTGAGCGATATTTTGAAGAATGGGTACGAGACTCATGTTTCGGGAACGAACCGTTGAAGTTTGTTCGGCAAAGTCTGGGATTTCACCGATATTGGCAAATTCGTCCAGGTAGCTTCTCACATGAATAGGTAGTTGCCCCTTAAAGTCCACATCAGCCTGTCTGGTCAAGGTTGTAAAGACTGTTGAGAAAAAAAGTGCAGACAAGAATCTGAATGTCGTGTCATTATCAGGAATGACCAAATAGACCATCGTCTTCTGAGTTCCCCATGTCTTCAAGTCCATGGTGTCCCGCTGCGTCAAATCAATCACTGATTGGATATTAAAGAGTGCAAACTTAGCCGTCGTCACGGCAATGACTGAATCAAGGGTCTTGTCCTTGTAGTTCTGAAAATCTGCCCAGTTACGCATGGTAAAGTTCTCCATGCCATACTTCTTAGCATAATTTTCAAACATGACTTCAAGGACACTCTTATCTTGATTGTCTCCTTTAGATAAGAGTTTAATGAGTTTTCCAATCTCTGAAAAAGCTGGATAACGCCCACGCTTGCGCCGCTTCTCAGCTTCTTCCTTGGAGCTTTCTGGAGGATTGTAAAAATCCACTAAGTAAGATGAAATAGCTCTGACCAAGGTCATGGAGGCCTCATCCCAAAAGGGATCGCTTCTTGAACCACTACCTTTCGTGTTGTTAAAATACACCGTCAGCATGCGGTTCAAATCATTCTCAGTTTCCACATAACGAAAGGGATTAAAACCATCCGAATTAGTCATATTCACTATGTCTAAGACCTTGACCTGATAGCCATTTTCTAGAAAGAGCTTCCCAGTTTTTTCTGCCAAATGGTCCTTGGGATCAACCACAATGTTGGAACAGTTAAGCTGAATCAGATTTGGTTTGACAAAGCGAAAGGTCTTCCCTGCTCCTGACCCACCAATAACAACCAGGTTCTTATTTCGGTCAAACTGTGGCGTTTTCTTTTCTAAAAGAGTCAACCTGACATTTCGAGACAAGATGGTATCGTTCAAAGGATTCTTACTGGTAAAGGCTTTACGCTCACGACTATTTCCAAAACGAGCAGAGCCATACTCAGCCCCTTCTCGGTAGACCTTTTTGCCTGTTGAGATGTAAAGATAGACAAACCCCATGGTCATAAGTCCAAAGAGAAAGCCTAAGAAGGATTTTCCAGTGAAGTTGACATCCCACAAGGGATGAAGCACTTGTTTTTGTCCTTCTCCTAAGAGATAAGCAAGACGTTCAATGGGTGGCTGATTGGGAAGACTCTCGTACAGCAAAACCAAACGATGACAGAAATAGCCAAATACAAGCCCTAAGCTCCCAAAGACGATGGCTTTTTTCCCTGAATACACTAGAGAGTCACCTCCTTGGTCTTCACGGCAGAAGGTTTTGACATCACAATCTGTTCCTTAGCCTTTTCAATTTCCTCATCAAGGGTTTTATCGAATGTTAAGTCTTGAAGTTTTTCTGGATTAGAGACTAACTT
This sequence comes from uncultured Streptococcus sp., assembly GCA_963549015.1. Taxonomy (GTDB): domain Bacteria; phylum Bacillota; class Bacilli; order Lactobacillales; family Streptococcaceae; genus Streptococcus. The sequence goes on along the minus strand of CAUUXT010000157.1, from coordinate 298 downwards.
TTTCAGTAACTCATCTAGGTGTCTGTCTAAAAGAGACTTGTCCTTGGCGTAGAAATGAAGATAGTTCCCTTGCCAGCTAATGGCAATCGGAAGGTTCTCGGATTCCATCAGTTCCTTGAATTTCTCCATATCAATCGGTTTATCCAACATATCCCTGGTCACGTTTACTGATTCAATGGCATAGGGACTTTGAAGCAGTTCTTCCAACTTTTGAACCCCAATCTTATAAGCTGAGTCTTGAGCTAGGGCTTGCCTAGCCGACCACTCTAAGAGCTTTAAGAGCGTTTGAACCGTAAAC
>CAUUXT010000156.1:0-3333 GCA_963549015.1 uncultured Streptococcus sp. | reverse complement strand
AATTGGCTGCACTGAGAGACCAGTTAGCTCAGACAGAAACGGTTTTTTTCATGGATATTCCCCTACTTTTTGAACAGGACTACAGTGCTTGGTTTGATGAAACATGGCTGGTCTATGTGGATCGAGATGTTCAGGTGGAACGTTTCATGAAACGGGATCATCTTTCTAAGGAAGTAGCAGAGTCCCGTTTGGCAACCCAGTGGTCTTTAGAAGAAAAGAAAAAATTGGCGAGCTATATATTAGATAATAATGGCAGTCGCGATCAGCTTGTGGGTCAAGTAGTGAAATTACTTGAAGGAGGCGATAGCTGTGCAAGAGATTAGTTGGAAAGAGAATCTTCGTGTCGCCTGGTTCGGTAGTTTTCTAACGGGAGCCAGTATCTCCTTGGTCGTCCCTTTCATGCCTATCTTTGTAGAGCAGTTGGGAATTGAAGGGGATCAAGTTGCTTTTTATGCTGGATTAGCCATCTCAGTTTCGGCTGTTTCGGCAGCTCTAGTTTCTCCTATCTGGGGTATTCTTGCTGACAAATATGGTCGAAAACCCATGATGATTCGAGCGGGTCTTGCCATGACCATTACGATGGGAGGTTTGGCCTTCGTGCCAAATATCTATTGGCTACTCTTTCTGCGCTTGCTCAATGGTGTATTTACTGGATTTGTCCCCAATGCAACGGCCTTGATTGCTAGTCAGGTACCTAAAGATAAGTCTGGAGCGGCTCTGGGAACTCTATCTACAGGTGTTGTTGCAGGAACACTGACGGGCCCCTTTGTTGGAGGCTTTATTGCTGAAATTTTTGGCATTCGTAATGTCTTTTTATTGGTAGGTGCTTTCTTATTTTTAGCTGCAATCCTAACCATTTTCTTTATCAAGGAAGATTTTCAGCCAGTGGCTAAGGAGAAGGCTATCCCAACGAAAGAATTATTTTCTTCTTTCAAGTATCCGAGGCTTTTAGTAAACCTATTTTTGACTAGTTTTGTCATTCAGTTTTCAGCTCAATCAATTGGTCCCATTCTGGCTCTCTATGTGCGGGACTTAGGGCAGTCCGAAAATCTCCTCCTTGTATCAGGATTGATTGTATCCAGCATGGGATTTTCTAGCATGATGAGTGCTGGAGTTCTAGGAAAACTTGGCGATAAAGTAGGGAATCATAGATTGTTAGTTGCAGCGCAGATTTATTCTGTCATCATTTACCTTCTTTGTGCCCATGCGACTAGCCCACTTCAACTTGGATTGTATCGTTTTCTCTTTGGTTTGGGAACAGGAGCTCTCATACCGGGAGTCAATGCCCTTCTCAGCAAAATGACTCCAAAGTCTGGAATTTCAAGAATTTTTGCCTTCAACCAAGTCTTTTTTTACCTCGGTGGAGTGATTGGACCTATGGCGGGATCCGCAGTTGCAGGATATTTGGGCTATCATGCTGTTTTTTATGCGACAGCAGCCTGTGTAGCTTTCAGTTGTTTATGTAACATAGTGCAATTTAGATCATTATTAAAAGTAAAGGAAATCTAGTGCGAGTAAAAATCAATCTCAAGTGCTCCTCTTGTGGCAGCATAAATTATCTAACCAGTAAGAACTCCAAAACTCATCCTGACAAGATTGAGGTTTTAAAGTATTGTCCCAAGGAAAGAAAAGTAACCCTACATCTTGAATCTAAGTAGATTTTATGGTAAAATAATAGGGATTTTAAGGAGTTTGATATGTATAACCTATTGTTAACCATTTTATTAGTATTATCTGTTGTGATTGTGATTGCGATTTTCATGCAACCAACTAAGAACCAATCCAGCAATGTATTTGATGCCAGCTCAGGTGATTTGTTTGAACGTAGTAAGGCGCGTGGTTTTGAAGCTGTGATGCAACGTTTGACAGGTATTTTAGTCTTTTTCTGGCTAGCCATTGCCTTAGCATTGACGGTATTATCAAGTAGATAAGAAATGGGCGAGACTAGGTCTTAGCCTATTTTTATTTTTAATGACACTTCTAAAGTTATCAATCAAAAAAATTATAAAAATCTAGAAAGAAAATATGAAAGATAAAATAAAAGAATATTTGCAAGAGAAGGGGCGAGTGACGGTAAATGACCTGGCTCAGGCTCTCGGAAAGGATGGGTCCAAGGATTTCCGTGAGTTGATTAAAACCCTGTCTCTGATGGAAAGAAAGCACCAGATTCGTTTTGAAGATGATGGTAGCTTATGTCTGGACCAAAAGAAGAAACATGAAATCACCCTCAAAGGGGTTTTTCATGCCCATAAAAATGGCTTTGGCTTTGTCAGTCTAGAAGGCGAAGAGGACGATCTTTTTGTAGGAAAAAACGATGTCAACTATGCCATTGATGGTGATACCGTTGAGGTCGTGGTTAAGAAAGTCGCTGACCGTAACAAAGGAACTGCAGCAGAAGCCAAAATTATTGATATCCTAGAGCATAGTCTGACAACCGTTGTCGGTCAAATCGTTTTGGATCAGGAAAAACCTAAGTATGCTGGTTACATTCGTTCAAAAAATCAAAAAATCAGCCAACCAATCTATGTGAAGAAACCAGCTATCAAGTTGGAAGGTACTGAAGTTCTCAAGGTCTTTATCGACAAATACCCAAGTAAGAAGCACGATTTCTTTGTCGCTAGTGTGCTGGACGTGGTGGGACACTCGACTGATGCTGGGATTGACGTTCTTGAAGTCTTGGAGTCCATGGATATTGTCTCAGAATTTCCAGAAGCTGTTCTCAAGGAGGCTGAAAGTGTGCCAGATGCTCCGTCTCAAAAGGATATGGAAGGTCGTCTGGATCTTAGAGATGAAATCACCTTTACCATTGATGGTGCGGATGCCAAGGACTTGGACGACGCGGTACACATCAAGCCTTTGAAAAATGGCAATCTAGAACTCGGAGTTCACATCGCAGATGTTTCCTACTATGTGACCGAGGGTTCAGCCCTCGACAAGGAAGCTCTTAACCGCGCGACTTCTGTCTACGTGACAGACCGAGTGGTCCCAATGCTTCCAGAGCGTTTGTCAAACGGCATTTGCTCGCTCAATCCTCAAGTCGATCGCTTGACCCAGTCTGCCATTATGGAAATTGATAAACACGGTCGTGTGGTTCATTACACCATTACCCAAACGGTTATCAAGACTAGTTTTCGTATGACCTATAGCGCTGTCAATGACATCCTAGCTGGTGACGAGGAGAAGAGACAAGAGTTTAAGAAAATTGTTCCTAGTATCGAGTTAATGGCCAAGCTTCATGAAACGCTAGAAAGCATGCGTGAGAAACGTGGTGCCCTTAATTTTGATACCAGTGAAGCAAAGATTCTAGTGGATAAAAAAGGTAAGCCTGTGGAT
>CAUUXT010000155.1:0-3336 GCA_963549015.1 uncultured Streptococcus sp. | reverse complement strand
TAAACGTGTCCAGTCATTTGAAGAAATGACCAACCTTTCCAAGGATTTGATTGCTAAGCTCAATGAGCAGTTTGTCGTAAATCCTTTGAAACAACGGATCGTACAAGAGTCAGCTGACGGTACCGTTAAGTATCTTTTTGAGTTGCCAGATGGCATGTTGATTGAGACAGTACTGATGCGTCAGCACTACGGTTTGTCAGTCTGTGTGACCACTCAGGTTGGCTGTAATATTGGTTGTACCTTCTGTGCATCAGGTTTGATTAAAAAGCAACGTGACCTTAATAACGGTGAAATTGTAGCGCAAATCATGCTAGTTCAGAAATACTTTGATGAGCGTGGTCAGGATGAACGTGTCAGCCATATCGTTGTTATGGGAATTGGTGAACCATTTGATAACTACAACAATGTTTTGAATTTTGTTCGTACCATCAATGATGACAAAGGGATGGCTATCGGTGCTCGTCACATCACTGTTTCAACCTCAGGTTTGGCCCATAAAATTCGTGACTTTGCTAATGAAGGAGTTCAGGTCAATCTTGCCGTTTCCCTTCATGCACCCAATAATGAATTGCGCTCAAGCATCATGAAGATTAACCGTGCCTTTCCGATTGAAAAACTCTTCGCAGCTATTGAGTACTATATCGAAACAACCAATCGCCGTGTGACCTTTGAATACATCATGCTCAATGAAGTCAACGATGGCGTTGAACAAGCCTTGGAGCTGGCGGAATTGCTCAAAAATATCAAGAAATTGTCTTATGTAAACTTGATTCCTTATAACCCAGTTAGTGAACATGACCAATATAGTCGTAGTCCTAAAGAGCGCGTGATGGCCTTCTACGATACCCTCAAGAAAAAAGGGGTCAACTGTGTTGTCCGTCAAGAGCATGGTACAGATATTGATGCAGCTTGTGGACAATTACGCTCCAATACAATGAAACGTGACCGCCAGAAGGCAGTCGCAGCGGTAAATCCATAAAATGACTAAAAAAAGAGAATTAATCTTAAGATTGGGAGTGGCTATTTACAGTCTTTGCATTGTCTGTTTTTGCTTCACTCCCCAGCCTCAACTTCCTACAGGAGTGGAAACTCCAGGTATTCAAACTTTTGGACGCCTGGTTTTTCTTTTAACTCCCTTAAACTCCCTTTGGAATCTGGGTGAAGTAACCAGTTTGGGACAAGTCCTTTGGATCTTTTTGCAGAACATTTTAAATGTCTTCTTGCTTTTCCCACTAGTCTTTCAACTGATTTATCTCTGTCCAAATTTACGACAAACGAAAAAAATCATCCTTCTAAGTTTTCTACTGAGTCTAGGAATTGAGTGCACGCAACTAGTTTTAGATTTTTTATTCGACTTTAATCGGGTCTTTGAGATTGATGATTTATGGACCAACACCTTGGGAGGCTATCTGGCTTGGCTCCTCTATAAAGGATTGCATAAAAACAAGATAAGGAATTAGAATGAGTATTTTAGAAGTTAAAAATCTGAGTCACGGTTTTGGTGACCGTGCAATTTTTGAAGATGTGTCTTTCCGTCTCCTCAAGGGTGAACACATCGGTTTAGTCGGTGCCAATGGTGAGGGAAAATCAACCTTTATGAGCATCGTGACTGGTAAGATGTTGCCAGATGAAGGGAAGGTGGAGTGGTCCAAATATGTGACTGCTGGCTATCTGGACCAGCACGCTGTGCTAAAGGAAGGTCAAACTGTTCGTGATGTGCTCCGTACGGCCTTTGATGAGCTATTTAAAGCAGAAGCACGTATCAATGACCTCTATATGGAGATGGCGGAAGACGGAGCAGATATCGACGCGCTGATGGAAGAAGTTGGCGAACTCCAAGATCGTTTGGAGAGTCGTGATTTCTATACCTTGGATGCTAAGATTGATGAAGTGGCGCGTGCCCTTGGTGTCATGGACTTTGGCATGGATACGGATGTAACAGCCTTATCAGGTGGACAAAGAACCAAGGTTCTTTTGGCCAAACTCCTTCTTGAAAAACCAGATATTTTGTTGCTTGACGAGCCAACTAACTACTTGGATGCTGAACACATTGACTGGCTCAAGCGTTATCTCCAAAACTATGAGAATGCTTTTGTCCTTATTTCGCACGATATTCCTTTCCTCAACGACGTAATCAATATCGTCTACCATGTGGAAAATCAACAGCTGACGCGTTACTCTGGTGACTACTACCAGTTCCAAGAAGTCTATGCTATGAAAAAATCTCAGTTGGAAGCGGCCTATGAACGTCAACAGAAAGAGATTGCAGACCTCAAGGATTTTGTCGCTCGTAACAAAGCGCGTGTCGCAACGCGTAATATGGCCATGTCCCGTCAAAAGAAACTGGACAAGATGGACATCATCGAACTTCAAAGTGAGAAGCCAAAACCATCCTTTGATTTCAAACCGGCTCGTACACCTGGGCGCTTTATCTTCCAAGCCAAGGACTTGCAGATTGGTTATGACCGTCCTCTGACCAAACCTTTAAATCTTACTTTTGAACGCAATCAAAAGGTTGCCATTATTGGAGCCAATGGTATCGGGAAAACAACTCTCTTGAAGTCTCTCTTGGGCATTATCCCACCAATCGCTGGGGAAGTTGAACGCGGTGATTACCTAGAACTTGGTTATTTTGAGCAAGAAGTAGAAGGGGGCAATCGTCAAACACCACTAGAGGCTGTCTGGAATGCTTTTCCTGCCCTTAACCAAGCAGAAGTCCGTGCGGCCCTTGCTCGTTGTGGTTTGACAACTAAGCATATCGAAAGCCAGATTCAGGTCTTGTCAGGTGGGGAACAGGCCAAGGTGCGTTTCTGTCTCTTGATGAACCGTGAAAACAACGTTTTAGTATTGGACGAGCCGACTAACCACTTGGATGTAGATGCCAAGGATGAACTCAAACGGGCGCTTAAAGAATACAAAGGAAGCATTCTTATGGTTTGCCACGAACCAGACTTTTATGAAGGCTGGATGGACCAAATCTGGGACTTTAATAAGCTAACTTAAAAATGAGGAAAAAAGAAATACAGTATCGAATGCGGATACTGTATTTTTTAGGTTATTTAGGATTTAAAATCGTAGTCTTTCACCACTTCGATACTATCGATAGTGATAGCAGTAGTTGGTTTGTCTTTTTCATCTTTTTCAGCCTTAGCAATCTTATCCACAACATCCATACCGTCAATCACTTGACCAAATACTGGGTGTTTACCATCTAGACTAGGATTTCCACCCTCTTTATAGGCTTCGATGATCTTCTTTGGATACTTGCTTGTAGGGAGTTTAGCAGAGGTATCTGTAGAGTTTTGGTTGATGAAGAACTGGCTACCATTGGTGTTT
>CAUUXT010000154.1:0-3344 GCA_963549015.1 uncultured Streptococcus sp. | reverse complement strand
AGAGTTTAATCCTCAAGCGCAGGAAAAACTAGATATCTTTTTTGCCCAAAGGCCAGACTATGCGCGAACACCAAATAATGAGCGGCAAGCCCAAATTGTAGAAGGGGCGACCCCACTACCAAATGAGACTGGTTTAGCAGTAGGAGGGGTGTCGGAAGTAGATGGCGTGACCTACGTAGTCCTTCCAGGACCACCTAGTGAATTGAAACCTATGGTCTTAAATCAACTCTTACCCAAGTTAATGACTGGTACCAAGTTATACTCACGAGTGCTTCGTTTCTTTGGGATTGGTGAGAGTCAGTTGGTGACTATTTTGGCGGATTTGATTGACCATCAAACAGATCCGACCTTGGCGCCTTATGCCAAGACGGGAGAAGTGACCTTGCGCTTGTCCACAAAAGCAGTCAGTCAAGAAAAGGCTGATCGAGTGCTGGATATCCTAGAAAATCAAATCTTGAATCGCCAGACTTTCGATGGACATTCACTGCGAGACATCTGTTATGGATATGGGGAAGAAACCAGCCTAGCAAGTGTCGTTGTAGAAGAGCTAAAGAAGAGACAGAAAAGCATTACTGCAGCAGAGAGTTTGACGGCAGGCCTCTTTCAGGCTACTTTAGCAGACTTTTCAGGTGTGTCAGCTATCTTTAATGGAGGATTTGTCACCTACAGTCTAGAGGAAAAGTCCAAGATGCTGGATATTTCTGAGCAAGAGCTAAAAGAACACGGAGTCGTTTCTGAGTTTACGGCTCGAAAAATGGCAGAGCAGGCACGACTCAAGACTCAGTCTGACTACGGAGTCAGTTTGACGGGTGTGGCAGGGCCAGATAGCTTAGAGGGGCATCCAGCTGGGACAGTCTTTATAGGATTGGCACAGGAGCAAGGAACTGAGGTCATCAAAGTTAATATTGGAGGCAGAAGTCGAGCAGATGTACGTCACATCGCGGTTATGCATGCCTTTAACCTAGTTCGCAAGGCTTTATTAAGTGACTAACTTTTGATATAATAGTAAATAGGTCTAAGGACCAGTAGAATATAGGAGAACAGAATGGCGAAAAAACCAAAAAAATTAGATGAAATTTCAAAAAAGTTTGGAGCTGATCGTGAAAAAGCCTTGAACGATGCTCTTAAATTGATTGAGAAAGACTTTGGTAAAGGCTCAATCATGCGTTTGGGCGAGCGTGCGGAGCAAAAAGTGCAAGTCATGAGTTCAGGGTCCTTGGCTCTTGACATTGCTCTTGGTTCAGGTGGTTATCCTAAGGGACGCATCATCGAAATTTATGGACCAGAGTCTTCTGGTAAGACAACGGTTGCCCTTCACGCTGTCGCGCAAGCACAGAAAGAAGGTGGTATTGCAGCCTTTATTGATGCGGAACATGCTCTTGACCCAGCCTATGCTGCAGCCCTTGGTGTGAATATTGATGAGCTGCTCTTGTCACAACCAGACTCAGGAGAGCAAGGTCTTGAAATTGCAGGAAAACTGATTGACTCAGGTGCAGTTGACCTCGTCGTTATCGACTCGGTTGCGGCCCTTGTACCTCGTGCGGAAATTGATGGGGATATTGGAGATAGCCACGTTGGTTTGCAGGCTCGTATGATGAGCCAGGCCATGCGTAAACTCGGTGCTTCTATCAATAAAACCAAAACAATTGCCATCTTTATCAACCAGTTGCGTGAAAAAGTTGGAGTCATGTTTGGAAATCCAGAAACAACACCTGGTGGACGTGCTCTGAAATTCTACGCTTCGGTCCGTTTGGATGTTCGTGGAAGCACACAAATCAAAGGAACTGGTGACCAAAAAGATACCAATGTCGGTAAGGAAACCAAGATCAAGGTCGTGAAAAATAAAGTAGCTCCACCGTTTAAGGAAGCTTTCGTTGAAATCATGTACGGAGAAGGGATTTCTAAGACTGGTGAGCTCTTGAAGATCGCAAGTGATCTCGATATTATCCAAAAAGCGGGAGCATGGTACTCTTACAAGGGTGAAAAAATCGGACAAGGATCTGAAAATGCTAAGAAATATTTGGCAGATCACCCAGAGATTTTTGATGAGATTGACCATCAGGTTCGTGTTCAATACGGTTTGATTGAAGATGAAGAGGGAACCGCTCCTACCTCTGTCGCAGAAGATTTGGCACCTAACCAAGAAGTGACGCTTGACCTAGGCGATGGACTTGAAATCGAAATTGAAGATTAAAGATAAAACGGCTCTTTGTCAACTGTAGTGGGTTGAAATCAGTTAAGATCGAGAAAGGACGAATTTCGTCCTTTCTTTTTTGATGTTGAGAGCGATGAGAATTCTAGTTTTAAAGTTGTCAAAGTTCCGAAAGCCAAAAGCGTTTCGTTTGATGAGTTTAATGAGATTATTAGTCGCTTCCAATTTTGCGTTGGAATAAGGTAACTGAAGGGCATTGACGATTTTCTCCTTGTCCTTGAGAAAGATTTTAAAGACAGTCTGAAAAAGAGGATGGACCAGCTTTAGATTGTCCTCAATGAGTCCGAAAAATTTGTCTGGCTCCTTGTTCTGAAAGTGAAAAAGCAAGAGCTGATAGATATTATAGTGGTGTCTCAAGTCTTCTGAATAGCTCAATAGTTTGTCTAGAATTTCTTTGTTGGTTAGATGCATACGAAAAGTAGGGCGATAAAATCGCTTATCGCTGAGTTTACGACTATCTTGTTGAATGAGTTTCCAGTAACGTTTGATTGCCTTGTATTCATGGGATATTCTATCGAATTGGTTTATGATTTGGACACGCAAACGACTCATAGCACGGCTAAGATGTTGTACAATGTGAAAGCGATCTAGAACGATTTTAGCGTTTGGGAGTGAAACAGTCTGGGAGACTGTTTCAGCCTGAGCCTAGAAATTCGAAAGCGAAGCTGTTTAGCCAAGTCCATAGTAGGGACTAGACATATCCATCGTAATGATTTTCACCTGACAACGAACAGCTCGCTCGTAGCGCAGAAAGTAATTTCGGATGATAGTTTGTGTCCTGCCTTCAAGGACAGTGATGATATTGAGCTTTTCAAAATCCTGAGCAATAAAGCTCATCTTTCCCTTAGTGAAGGCATACTCATCCCAGGGACATAATCTCAGGAAGATGAGAAAAATCATGCTTAAAACAGAAGTCATTGAGCTTGCGGATAACAGTTGAAGTTGAAATGGCCAGCTGATGAGCAATATCGGTCATAGAAGTCTTTTCAATCAACTTTTGAGCAATCTTTTGATTGATCATACGAGGGATTTGATGATCTTTCTTGGCGAGGGAAGTCTCAGAGACTATCACTTTCGAACAATGATAGCACTTGAAACGGCGTTTTCTAAGGAGAATTTTGGTAAGCATACC
>CAUUXT010000153.1:0-3361 GCA_963549015.1 uncultured Streptococcus sp. | reverse complement strand
GGCCTCGATAATGGTCCGAGACTTGTCACTGGCTGGAAAGACGCGCCCGTGGTCCTCGACCTTAAGTTTGACTCCATTTTCCGTAAAAAAGTTGATGATATCATGGTTATCAAACTGGGAAAAGACACTGTATAGAAAGCGGCCATTTCCAGGGATGCCAGCTAGTAGATCATCTAGAGTTCCGTTGTTAGTTACATTGCAACGGCCCCCACCAGTACCAGCTAATTTTTTGCCAAGTTTCCGATTTTTCTCGATGAGAAGGGTTTTCTGACCATAAAAGCTACTGGAAATCGCAGCCATCATACCAGCAGGTCCACCACCGATGACAATAGTATCAAAATGTTTCATAGCTCTATTGTACCACAAAAAACAAGAGATGCTTGGCATCTCTTGTTGCTCATGATCTTAGTTAATTTCATATCCCATCAACAAACCGCCATCTTCTGCATAGAAACTGCAGAGACCAGATGTTGGAATGATTTTGATATTGGCTTGAGGGAAGGTTTCCAGCAAGCGTTCCGACAATTGCTGACAGAATTTTTCATTGCTGCGATGAGCCATGACAATTCGACCACCAGCATAGCCAGCCTTGATGAGCTCTTCATAGGCTGCTTGAAGGGATTTTTTTGGTCCACGCGCTTTCTGGAGCAGTTCTAAGGTTCCAGTTTCACTTGCTTCCCCGACCATACGAATGTTGAGAAGGCCAACGACTGTACCGATCAGCTTACTCAAACGGCCATTTTTTACCAAGTTATCGACCTTAGCAAGGACAAAGAGCAACTTGGTTTTTTCTTGGTAAGCTGTAATAGCTTCAACAATTTCCTCAAAAGAAAGTCCTTGATCAATCAAGTCATTGATTTTTTCTACAATTAGGTCAACTTCCCCACCAGCAGATAAACTATCAATCACATGAATCTGAGTGTCAGGGTGTTCTTCAAGGTAGATATTCTTAGCGAGCTGTGTACTATTATGGCTACCTGAAAGAGTACCAGTGATGGTAACGACAAAAATATGTTTGGCACCTTCGAATGCACGCAAGTAATCGTCAGGGCTAGGACAAGCTGATTTTGAAGCCTCAGAAGTCGCATACATGGTTTCCATCATATGATTAATGTCGAGATTGGCATCATCGATAAAGACCTGATTAGCTACTTGAATGGTTAAAGGAACACTAACAAATTCAGTATCAATAGCAGGAGTTGCCAGTTGACGATAATCACAACCAGAGTCAGCTACAATCTTCCAAGTCATAGAAATTCTCCATCTTTGTCACTTATACATTGACAAAGGTTCTGTCTTTTTTTACAATTATATCATGAAAGCCCTAGAAACAAAAGTACCACCTCTCTGTTGTCACAAGTAGAAAGAAATTGTTATGTCTGAACGTAGAATGTCTGAAAAATCTCTTGAAAATCTCAGAAAATCAAATCAAGAATCCAATTTTTTAACCAGAGAAGCAATCGAGACGGCTCTTTTGCAACTTCTGGAAAAAAAAGACTTGGCTAAGATCAGCATTTCGGAGCTGGTCAAGCGAGCGGGTGTCTCTCGCGCTGCCTTCTATCGAAATTATGATTCTAAAGAAGAGATTTTGGAAAGCGTCTTTAAACGCAGTGTTCATAATATTATGGAACAGTTGAGCCACTACGATGTCAAAACCGATCTTTATCTGGTCTGGGTACACCTTTTCCGCGCAGCCAAGAAAGAAGCCAGGGTTATCCAACTTGCTCTGGACTACCACTTGGAAAAGATTTTCGTCCAAGCCATGCAGGAATTTCTGGAAAAATACCACGGAAAATCAAAAGGCGTTAGCAGCTACCTTCATTCCTTTTGGAGTTCTGCCATCGTATCGGTTTTGCTCAAATGGATCAAGGATGGCATGAAGGTTCCAGCTGAAAAGATTGCAGATTTACGCTTGCCATTTTTCAAAAAATAGGGGATAAGGAGAAGAATTATGACAGAAAAAAGACTGGCTTGGGATGAGTACTTTGCAGCCCAGGCCTTACTGATTGCCAATCGTTCTACTTGTAAACGCGCCAAAGTAGGAGCTGTCCTCGTTAAGGATAATAAAGTCATTTCAACGGGTTACAATGGTTCCGTATCAGGAACTGAGCACTGTATCGATCACGAATGTTTAGTCATTGAAGGCCACTGTGTCCGTACCCTTCACGCTGAGGTCAATGCTATTCTCCAGGGGGCTGAACGAGGGGTTCCTAGAGGATTTACAGCCTATGTGACCCATTTCCCTTGTCTGAACTGCACCAAACAACTGCTTCAAGTTGGTTGCAAGCGCGTGGTTTATATCAACCAGTACCGAATGGATGACTATGCCCAGTACCTTTATCATGAAAAAGGCACCGAGTTAACCCATTTACCATTAGAGACTGTTCAGACAGCTCTCCAAGAGGCAGATTTGATTTAAAAATTAATAAAAATAAATGGTTTAGAAAGCTTTTTAAACCGTTTTTTGATATAATAAGAAGAATAAATTGAAAGAAGGAATTCAGAAAATGGGAAAAATTGAAGTCATTAATCATCCACTCATTCAACACAAATTGTCAATCTTGCGACATACAGATACTTCTACAAAAGCTTTTCGTGAACTAGTAGACGAGATTGCAATGTTGATGGGATATGAAGTACTTCGTGATCTTCCACTTGAAGACGTGGAAATCGAAACACCTATCACAAAGACCGTTCAAAAACAATTGGCTGGTAAAAAATTGGCGATTGTCCCAATCTTGCGTGCAGGTATCGGGATGGTAGATGGCCTCTTGAGCTTGGTTCCAGCAGCCAAAGTCGGTCACATCGGTATGTACCGTGATGAAGAAACCCTTCAACCAGTTGAATACTTGGTGAAATTGCCTGAAGATATTGACCAACGTCAAATCTTTGTCGTTGACCCAATGCTTGCAACAGGTGGCTCAGCAATCTTGGCTGTAGATTCGCTTAAAAAACGTGGCGCATCCAATATCAAGTTTGTCTGCCTAGTATCTGCTCCAGAAGGAGTGAAAGCTCTTCAAGAAGCTCACCCAGATGTAGAAATTTTTACTGCGGCCTTGGATGAACGCTTGAACGAACACGGTTATATCGTTCCAGGTCTTGGAGATGCTGGGGACCGCTTGTTCGGTACGAAATAAGATCGAAAAGAAGAATGACTTGGAAAACAATTTCCAGTCACGAAAGGAGGTTGAATTTTTGTTTCTGTCTAATGAAAACAGAGCAAAAATTTGACCTTTTTTGACCAAAAAGATATAATAGTTCTGTATTGAGTCGTAAGACTAAGAAAATTCAACATTAAAAGGAGAAATGAATGATTCCTGTAGTTATTGAACAAACAAGTCGTGGAGAACGTTCATATGAT
>CAUUXT010000152.1:0-3395 GCA_963549015.1 uncultured Streptococcus sp. | reverse complement strand
GTCGTTTACAACCATACCTTCTCAACGGTTGATGCACCTTTCCAAACAACTGTTCCTGATTATTACTATCGTATGAATCCAGATGGAACCTTCCAAAACGGCACAGGTGTTGGAAATGAAACCGCAAGCGAACACGAAATGTACCGCAAGTATATGATTGACTCACTTCTTTATTGGGTGAAAGAATACAATATTGACGGTTTTCGTTTCGACTTGATGGGAATTCACGATGTTAAAACCATGCAGGCAATTCGTTGGGCGCTTGATGAGGTTGATCCACGTATTATCACCTATGGAGAAGGTTGGGATATGGGGACAGGTCTTGCACCTTATGACAAGGCCAAGAAGGACAATGCCTATCAGATGCCAAATATTGGATTTTTCAACGATGATCAGCGAGATGCCATCAAAGGAGGAGAAGTTTATGGCTCAATCAAGGCAGGATTTGTTAGTGGTGCTGCTACAGAACCGATTGTAGCCAAAGCTATTCTTGGTAGTCGAGAGTTGGGTTCCTATCTTAGTCCAAACCAAGTCCTTAACTATGTGGAAGCCCATGATAATTACAACTTGCATGATTTGTTGGTGACCCTTCATCCAGATCACAGTTTAGATAAGATTATGCGCCAAGTTGAGACAGCAACAGCGATGAGCATCCTCATGCAAGGGATGTCCTTTATAGAGTTAGGGCAAGAATTTGGCCGCACTAAACTCCTTGCTACTGGAGAAAATGGCGAGCTGACTGCGGCAGATAGAGAACGGGCTATGAATAGTTACAATGCTCCAGATAGTGTCAACCAAGTCAACTGGGATTTAATCAATGAGAGACAAGAGAGCATTGACTTTATTCGCCAGATTATTCGCCTGAAAACACAGACCAGTGCCTTTTCCTATCCTACATACGAAGAAGTTTACCGTCATGTTTTTGTCCATACAGCTGCTGAAAATAGTGGGTGGATTGTTTACGAAATTCACGGTGGACCAGAGCACTTATTGGTAGTCTTTAATGCGAAGGGAACTTCCTTCTACTTTGAGAATGCAGGAAATCTTGAAATGCTTGTATCTAATAGTCGTTCTAAAGAATCAAATGTGATTGATGATACCAGTGTCGTGGTCTTAAAGGTACTCTCGTAAATTAATGTTCTGAAAAGGTTTAGATTAGCTAGACCTTTTTTGATTTTTATTGAAAAACCAATATCTAATAGGAATAAAATTCAAATAATTTGAAGAATCAAGTTTGTGAAAAAAATATCAATATTTGCACAAAAAGGGTTGTAATTTTCTGAAAATTTGATAAAATAAGTTTTAATCATTTTCAGGAGGAAGAGAATTTGACAAATTATCAGAATTTAGTGAATGGAAAATGGAAATTATCAGAGAACGAGATTACGATCTATTCTCCTATCAATCAAGAAAAACTAGGCACAGTACCAGCTATGAGTCAGGCTGAAGTAGATGAGGCTATGAAAGCTGCGCGTGCAGCTTTCCCTGCATGGCGTGATTTAGCACCCGTTGAGCGTGCATCCTATTTACATAGGACAGCAGATATTTTGGAACGTGATAAAGAAAAAATTGGTACAATTCTTGCCAAAGAGATTGCAAAAGGGATTAAAGCAGCCATTGGAGAAGTAGTACGTACAGCAGATTTGATCCGTTTTGCTGCTGAGGAAGGTATCCGTATTACTGGACAAGCGATGGAAGGTGGCGGTTTTGAAGCTGCAAGTAAAAACAAACTAGCCGTTGTCCGTCGTGAGCCAGTTGGAGTTGTCTTAGCTATTGCGCCATTTAACTACCCAGTCAACCTTTCTGGATCCAAGATTGCTCCGGCTTTGATTGCAGGGAATGTTGTTATGTTTAAACCACCAACGCAAGGATCTATTTCTGGTCTCTTGCTAGCTAAAGCATTTGACGAAGCCGGAATTCCAGCAGGTGTCTTTAACACCATCACTGGACGTGGTTCTGAGATCGGAGACTACATCATCGAACACAAGGAAGTGAACTTCATTAACTTTACAGGTTCAACACCGATTGGTGAGCGTATCGGTCGTTTAGCTGGTATGCGCCCAATTATGCTGGAGCTTGGCGGGAAAGATGCAGCAATCGTTTTAGAAGATGCAGATTTGGAAAATGCAGCCAATCAAATCGTAGGTGGTGCATTTAGCTACTCTGGTCAGCGTTGTACCGCTATTAAACGTGTCTTAGTTGTAGAAAGCGTAGCAGACAAGTTAGCCGAATTGCTCCAGACTAAAGTCGCTAAGCTAACAGTCGGTGACCCATTTGACAATGCTGATATCACACCTGTTATTGACAATGCTTCAGCTGATTTCATCTGGGGATTGATTGAAGATGCTCAGAAAAAAGGCGCTAGGGCTCTTACATCAATCAAGCGTGAATGCAATCTTCTCTGGCCAGTGCTTTTTGACCAAGTTACAAAAGATATGAAAGTAGCATGGGAAGAACCGTTTGGCCCTGTTCTACCAATTATCCGTGTCGCAGATGCGAATGAAGCAGTAGCAATTGCCAATGAATCTGAGTTTGGTCTTCAATCCTCTGTCTTTACAAATGACTTCAAGAAGGCATTTGAAATCGCTGAGAAACTTGAAGTGGGAACCGTTCATATTAATAATAAAACACAACGTGGACCAGATAATTTCCCATTCCTTGGTGTAAAAGGTTCTGGTGCAGGAGTGCAAGGAATTAAATATAGTATCGAAGCGATGACAAATGTTAAATCCATTGTATTTGATGTAAAATAATCTATAAAATCAGGAAATCTTTTCCTGGTTTTATTTTTTTTCAAAAAAATTACTTACAAATTGATAAAACGCGAATGTTTTGGTATTATAATAAAAAAATATGATTTCCT
Source organism: uncultured Streptococcus sp. (assembly GCA_963549015.1). Taxonomy (GTDB): domain Bacteria; phylum Bacillota; class Bacilli; order Lactobacillales; family Streptococcaceae; genus Streptococcus. Next base: position 532 of record CAUUXT010000152.1, on the reverse strand, counting down.
TCGTAAATTACTTGAAAGTTATCTTAAAAGAGTGTATAATGGAATTATAGAAAACGCTTACAAAAGAAAGGGGATTCAATGAATAATCAAGAAGCATTAAGAACCTTTACTACAGGTGAGAACTTTCACCTTCAGCATTATTTAGGAGCGCATGGAGAGGAGAAAAACGGAGAAATTGGCTATACCTTTAGGGTTTGGGCCCCAAATGCACAAGCAGTTCATCTAGTTGGAGATTTTACTGATTGGATTGAGAATCAGATCCCCATGGTTCGTAATGAAGCAGGTGTTTGGGAAGTCTTTACGACTCAAGCTCAGGAAGGTCAGATTTATAAATATCATATTACGCGTGCAAATGGTCACCAGATTATGAAAATTGATCCGTTGGCAGTTCGTTTTGAAGCCCGTCCAGGTACAGGAGCAGTTCTAACCAATATCCGTGAAAAGAAATGGAAAGATGGCCTTTGGTTAGCGCGTCGCAGGCGTTTGGGATTTTTCGATCGACCAGTTAATATATACGAGGCCCATGCAGGAT
>CAUUXT010000151.1:0-3429 GCA_963549015.1 uncultured Streptococcus sp. | reverse complement strand
AATGACTTCAATCACCCCGAATGGTTTAATAAGTCCTTTTTAGAAATGCCTGATACAATATACTGGCTGGATGGATCTAGCCATAAAATTGAGGACTGGGAGTTTGATCCTGTAACAGGTCAAGTTGTTGATGGTAAAGGTGGAAAACCCTTAATCAGTGGTGTTTATCGAGCGTATGCCAATAGTCTCCGAGGAATGGCTCATTACAAGGACTTGAAATCAAAATGGTCATCAGGTGGCATTAGTAGCTCTGAGGAAATATACTTAGATGCAGCTCAGGGTTCTATCTTATCATCATCTATGGCTACGGCAGCAAGAACTGGAGCTGGTGAAGTGAGCGCCTTAGCCAAAAAAGCCAATCAAGAATTACAAGAAATTTGGTCCAAAATCGACTTTACAAGTTACAGTGCATTAGCTCCCTATGAGGTTGAGGCCCTTTTTGCTAGCCAAGGTATCACTCAAGCACAGTTTATCGATACTTTTCAGGCAGAAACAGATCAAACAGTCACTAAGATGAATGCTTCCGCCCAAGCATTTGAACAGTTAGACAAACAATTACAGGAAGTCATCGAAAAAACAGTGGCGACAGACACACAATTTGCTAAGGAGTTCAGACAATGGAAAGCAGAAATGTAAAATGGGATGCCATTAGGCAAAAAGAGAGGGAAATCCTTAAACTCGAAGAACAATACTATCAGCAAAAGAAAAAGTTAGAGAAAAAGACACTAGAACTAGAGGAACGTTCTGCAAGATTAGAAAAAATCATGGACGAAGAAGCTGATAAAATGTACCAAGTATTAAGAAAATTTCCATCAACTCCTGATTGTGTTAGAGAGTACTTTACAGAAATAGAAAATTTGAGATATCATTCTAACCAAGTTTATAGAACTAATGAAATAAAACTGGAAGAAGAAAAAGAAAAAATAGATAAAGAATTTCAACAAAGAAAAAATATCTTAGATGAAGAATATCAAAAACTAAGGAGAAATTATGCAAGCACCAATGAATGAGTACTATACTGATGAAGAATACCAATACGCTCTAAAACAAATGTATCGCATGATGGAAAGAAATCGTATCCTGGCTCAATGCCAATTAGCAAAGGTCGCTAAAAATCAAATAAAAGAAAGTTTTGACCAAAAATCGAAAACAATTGCAAGAGATACTAAAGCAACAATAACAAGTATTAACAGCCAAATGGACACTGCAATACAAGGAAAAGTCCGCAAGAGTCTTGAAGAAAAGATTCCGAATATGTTACTCAAGTATGATGAAATTTAATAAAGTGTTCAGGATAACTGGGGGTAAGTTGGACTTCTGTTTTAAGTTTCTTATTATATCTTTCCGAAAAACTATAATTTTCTTGAAAAATATATTAGTCTATGCTATACTACTTACTAGTAGACTTAATTATGGAGAAAATACATGAAACGTGAGATTCTACTGGAACGAATCGACAAACTAAAACAAATCATGCCCTGGTATGTTCTGGAATACTACCAATCTAAGCTGGCTGTTCCCTACAGTTTTACAACCTTGTACGAATACCTCAAGGAATACGATCGATTTTTCAGCTGGGTTTTAGAGTCTGGGATTTCAAACGCAGATAAAATTGCTGATATTCCTTTATCGGTCTTGGAAAATATGTCAAAGAAAGATATGGAATCCTTTATTCTTTATCTACGAGAACGACCTTTGCTGAATGCTAACACAACAAAGCAAGGTGTTTCACAGACAACTATCAATCGGACCTTGTCAGCTCTTTCCAGTCTTTATAAGTATCTGACCGAGGAAGTCGAAAATGACCAAGGTGAACCCTATTTCTATCGTAATGTAATGAAGAAAGTTTCAACCAAGAAAAAGAAAGAAACACTGGCTGCTAGAGCTGAAAACATTAAGCAAAAACTCTTTCTAGGTGATGAGACAGAAGGTTTTTTGACTTATATCGACCAGGAGTACCCACAACAGCTCTCAAATCGCGCCTTATCCTCCTTTAATAAAAATAAAGAACGTGATTTAGCCATTATTGCCCTTCTCTTGGCGTCTGGTGTTCGCCTATCTGAAGCTGTTAATCTGGATCTAAGAGACCTCAATCTTAAAATGATGGTGATTGATGTCACTCGAAAAGGGGGCAAACGTGATTCTGTCAATGTCGCGGCCTTTGCAAAACCTTATCTAGAGAATTACCTCGCTATTCGAAATCAACGCTATAAGACGGAAAAGACCGATACAGCACTCTTTCTGACCTTATATCGTGGCGTTCCCAATCGTATCGATGCTTCCAGCGTGGAAAAGATGGTTGCTAAGTACTCTGAGGACTTCAAAGTCCGTGTAACTCCCCACAAACTTCGCCATACCCTGGCTACTAGGCTCTATGATGCTACTAAATCGCAAGTTTTGGTCAGCCATCAGTTAGGTCATGCTAGCACACAAGTCACTGACCTCTATACCCATATCGTCAATGATGAACAAAAGAATGCTTTGGATAGTTTATAAGTGTTACATATTATAAATTATGTAAATGATAGTTCAAAAAAGAAGCTGGTAACATAACCAACTCCTTTTCTTTTTATCCCACTACTGCTTCAGCGATTTCTTCACGGCTAATTCCAGAGAAGTAGCGTGTAATGTCAATAGTTTCTAAGGCATTAAGAACATCTTCGCGTTCGTATTTCACTCCACGAAGGACATCTTCTACAGCTGCAACGTCTTCAATACCAAAGAAGTCACCATAGATCTTGATGTCTTGGATTTTTGATTCAATGACGTTGGCAAAAACTTCAACCTTACCACTGGTGAATTTTGTTCCACGACGAACATTAAACTCAGGTGATTTACCATAGTTCCAGTCCCAAGTTCCAAACTTAGTATCCTTGATGCGATTGATTTCAGCCAATTCTTCTTCAGAAAAAGCGTACTCAGTCATCTCTGGGTACTCTTTTTTCATGTATTCCAATAGCAAATCGCGGAATTCTTCAACTGTTATTTTTTCAGGTAATTCATTGACAATATTGGTTACACGGGCACGAACGGATTTCACACCTTTTGATTCAAATTTGTCTTTTGAAACCTTGAGGGCGTTAGCAAGGACTGACAAATCAACGTCAAAGAGCAAGCAACCATGGTGCATAATACGTCCATTGATATAAGCTTGGGCATTGCCACAGAATTTCTTGCCATCAATCTCAAGGTCATTACGGCCTGTGAACTCAGCTTTAACGCCTAGTTGAGCCAAGGTATTGATAACTGGAGTTGAGAAGCTCTTGAAGTCAAAGGCCTTGTTTTCGTCTTCTTTTGAAATGATGGTGTAGTTGAGGTTGTTTAAATCGTGATAAACAGCTCCACCACCACTGATACGACGGACTACCTCAATACCATTTTCTCGAACATAATCACGGTTAATTTCTTCGATCGTGTTCTGGTGACGCC